>JAFRKM010000052.1 GCA_017431755.1 Clostridia bacterium | reverse complement strand
TTTTTACAAAAACTTTTTTTTATTTTACTGAAAATTTTCACCAGATTTTTCTAATGTCAAATAACTTTTCATGATAATTTTTTTTATATTGTATATTTTATAAAAATTTTAATTTTTTTTACAAATATTTTTTTAAACAATTTACAAATTCTTTTTAATTTTTCCTGTTTTTTCCAATTTACTTTAATTTTTTGTTTTTTATTTTATGATTTTTCTCTGTAGATTTTATTATTCTTTAAATTTTTGCTAAAAATCATAAAAATTTAAGCTTGATAATTTTAAAATTTCATAGATATTTTCTGCAAAATTTTTTAAATTTTATTCTTGTTTTTGTAAAATTTTTTTTCTTTTTCATTTTCACCATGAACTTTATTTTCATCTTCACGATATTTTTTTTAGTCTTCAGGGAATTTTTTTTCATTTATTCGATCTCTATTTTATTTCATGAATATATAAATTTTAGACTTTTTTTAATTAAATTTTTAAAAAAACCATAAATTTCTTATATATCCTCTGTTAAATTATAAATCAAGTTAAAATTTTAAGTTATAAGTTATAACTTATAAGTAATAAGTTCAGACTTTATCATTTGATTTAAAAATAAAATTTATAATGGATTAAAATAATAATATATTAAAAAATTTGTTATTTTTTTCAAAGTTTAAAATTTAAATTATATTCTTTAAGTTATTAATTCAAAATTCGATAACTCTCAATATTTATAATTTTAATTTTTATTTAAAGAGGCCTAATATGAAATTTGATCCACATATACACAGTGTTTTTTCAGGAGATGCCCGTTCCGAACCTATCGATATCCTAATTCAGGCTCAGAAAATCGGTCTGGATGCAATTGCCATTAGTGATCATAATGAAATCAAGGGTTCAAGACTGGCCCGTAGTATTCCTGGAGACATAATTGTTGTACCTTCCATTGAAATATCAAGTGAAAAAGGCCATATTTTAGGCCTTGGAGTGGATGAAATAATTCCTAAAGGTCTCTCTGCAGTTGAAACCGTAGATAGGATTCATGATGCAGGCGGACTTGCAATTGTTCCACATCCGTTTTCATATTACAGGCACGGATTATTCTGTAAGGTGGACACCAATCTGAGTGTTGATGGTATTGAAACAAAGAATGCAAGATATATCTTTGGTTATTCAAATAAACAGGCTGAGAATTTAGCTATGAACAAACCTCTTGCCACATTAGGTGCAAGTGACTCTCATTTTCTTGAATCAATTGGTGATGCCTATACCGAAGTTAATACAAAGGGCTATGATTCAGTTGACGGTATCTTAAAGGCAATTAAACACAGACGCTGTAAGGCCATGGGTCATGGAACCAGTAACTTTATAGTTGGAAAAGAAGTATTTGTTAAAAAGGTACTTAGAAGGTATCCGAAGAGGGATGAATAGTCAAGCTTTTTCCGGCCTTCGGCCGCAAAAACCTTGACCAAAAATGTTTTGCATTGTTGCTTTAAAAAATTTTTTTAAAATCTTTGGCTCATGATTTTTATAGAAAATAGATTCAATTTTTTGAGAATCTTCACCAACTAATTTTTTTCACTATATTTTTTTCATCCTATTTTCTTAATCACTATTTTTATATCAATATTTTTTTCACACAATTTTAACACTATTTTCAGATTAATTTTTTTAAAAAATTCATTAAAATTTCATATCAGACTTGCCATCACCATAGTCAATAAGTTTCTCATTCCAGGTGCTAAACCTAATACAAAAACGCTTAATTTTAATAGACTTTTTATAGTTTCGTCATCGAAATATTGATCGATTATGTATAATACTAAAAGTATCACTATTATCTTCATGGGAAATATTGTTAAGTATGTATCAAATACTTGATATAGAGCATTTGGTAAAACATGCTGTTCGTAGTAACTGAAGTATTCGGTTGCCACAAATGTTGTGGATGCATCAAAAAGATGTGCTGATAAAATAATAAAGTTTGTTTGATTTGATAGAAACTTTTCTAAGTTTTGATGTCTTTCCTTTGTAAGGTATTTTGTGATGTAGAAGAGCACATACATTATTATGAAAACAATTATCCAGGTTATAAAAACATATATGATTGGTTTAATGTTTAATCTTGGAATGAAAAAGAGGTTTGGCACAATAAGAATCAGGCCTATGATGAATAATGTGTATCTGTAATCGACTTTTTTTAATCTGTAGAGATAAATGCTGAATAGTAATGAGATTATTGTTGCAAGTCCAATGAGTATATATATGCCGGGTGTTATTAGAAAAATGGTTTTGGGATAGATTCCCTGGTCAACAAGGGCCCTTACAAGGCATCCGCAAATGATGAATGGGATTATTGAATAGAGAATTGAAAGAGGATTTATCTCTATTTTTTTAAACATTTTTATAATTGCTATTATGAAAATAAGAAGGATTAAAGTGTAAACAACAGTGTTGAATATGGTATAGCCTGAAAAGAATGTGCTTTGAATAAAATCAGGTAGGAAACTGTCTACTGTTGCCATTTTATCACTTTAAAGAGGATAATTATAATTGTTTAACTGTTTTCCTGTATGTCAAGGATCCTGTTAATTGAATTTATAACTGCAACTACACTGGATAAAATAACGTCCTCTCTGGTTGCCCTACCAGTTGCCTTATTGCCCTTGTCGTCTGAAATCACTACAAAGGTTTCGGCCAGAGCATCTGTACCTCCTGTAATTGCCTCGAGTCTGTACTCATCAAGATTTATATTAACAGTGTCCTTTACAAGGCTTTTTACAGCCAGAATTGATGCGTCAACCGGACCTACTCCAATCTGGGAAGTTTCCATCACTTCTCCCTCTATTGATATCTTTACGGTTGCTGTAGCTGATACGGACTGACCTGTCATGACATTGAGACCTAAAAGCTTAATGTATTCCTTGCCGCTTGTACTGATTTCTGTAATTGCAATGGATTTTAAATCATCATCTGTAATGCATTTGCCTTTGTCTCCAAGGATTTTAACCTGACTGTAAATGTTTTCGAATTGTTTATCAGTCACTTTTATATTGAACTCATCCAGTTTGGATCTTATTCCTGCATGACCTGTGTGTTTGCCTAAAGCAATTCTTCTTTTATGTCCCACAAGTTCAGGTGCAATCGGTTCGTAGGTTGAGCTGTTTTTTAGGATTCCATCTACATGGATTCCTGATTCATGTGCAAATGCGTTTTCCCCTACAATCGGTTTTGTAGGAGGCATTTTTATACCTGTAATTGATCCGATAAAGTTGGAGGTATCATACAGTTTTGTTGTATCCACTGAAAGGTTTATTCCATATGCTATTTTAAGGCTTACAACAAGCTCTTCCAGGGAAGTGTTTCCTCCACGTTCTCCTATTCCGTTGATTGTACAGTGGGACTGGTTTGCACCTTCTTCAATACCGATTATTGAATTGGACACTGCAAGTCCGAAATCATTGTGGAAATGAAGACTTATCGGAGCGTTAATTTTCTTTCTAAGGGTTCTTATAAGTGTTCTGGTTGTAGATGGAACAAGTATGCCTACGGTATCCGGAACATTTATTATGTCTGCCCCTGCACTTTCCACTCCTCTGTAGAATTCGATAAGATAGTTTAGCTCGGTTCTTGTAGCGTCTTCTGCTGAAAATTCCACTTTAAGGCCATGATCCTTTGCATATTCCACCATTTCCATGGACTGGTTGAGAATCTCTGTTTTTGATTTCTTTAGTTTATAGTCTCTGTGAAGGGGAGAGGTTCCTATAAATAGATGAGCGTAGGACAGGTCTGAGTCTATAACTGCGTCAATGTCTTTTTTTACAACTCTTGCGAGTCCGCATAATTCAGAGTCAAGATCTAATCTTACCATTTCTTTTGCGGCTTTTCTCTCACCTGCAGACACTGTCGGAAAACCCATTTCTATGGTGTCCACTCCAAGTTCATCCAGCTTTTGTGCTATTTTTATTTTTTCATCCACTGTTAGGGCGATTCCGGGAGCCTGTTCACCATCTCTTAAGGTTGTATCGAATATTTTAACTTCATCTGGGATATTTAATTCTTTTTTGTTCTGTTCCATATTTATAGCATACATTTTATCCCCTGCTCTTATAATTTCAATGAATTATTGTCAGTCTTTTATAAGTTTTTTATTTTTTTTAGATTTTGGTTTTTTGACTTTTTATTGTTTTTACTCTTATTTTAAATCTTTATTTTATTTTATATTTATTTTTTTAAGATTTCTATTATAAAAGTTTACTAAGAAAATATTATTTAAATATCTTATTTTTTTATTTTATTATATTAAAATTATATTTTTTCTAAATATTTAGGTAAAACTAACTATTTTTTAAAATAAATCATTTTTATTAGTTATTTTTCAAAAAACTTTTATATGTCTTAAAATAAATAGAATATTGAAGAATGGAGGTATAGGATGAGTGAGGAAAATATAGTATATGTGGGTAATAAGCCAGTAATGAATTATGTTCTCGCTGTAGTTACTCAAATTAACAATGGTGCTTTAGAAGTTTATTTAAAAGCACGAGGTCGTGCTATAAGCCGTGCTGTAGATGTTGCAGAGATAGTTAGAAATAGATTTGTTACAGATATTGAAGTAGGACAAATCAGTATCGATACAGAAGAAGTTGTAGATGATAATGGAGTAACTAACGTTTCTATAATTGAAATTCCATTACACAGATAAGTTATTTTTATTGGATTATTGCTTATTCCTTTTATTTATTCATTTTTTATTATTTTTTTATTCATTTTTTGCTTATATTTTTCTATTCTTTAGCTGTTTTTTTCATTTAGCTTAATATTTAATTTTTACTAAAATTTAGTTTTTTAACTATACTCACTTATTTTTATCAATAATTGTCCAGGGAGTTTTGATAGGTTCCTTCCAGTTTTATATAAGGTTCTGCTCTTTTTACAACAACTCCCAATCTTTGAAGGTCTTCCAACTTTTTAAATGGCATCTTCTTTCTGATGCTTATTATACGTCTTGCAGATTTAGGACCTATTCCAGGAACTCTTATAAGCTCTTTATAAGGAGCACTGTTTATCTCTACAGGGAAAATATCCATTTCACGTGCTGCAAGTATTTTAGGATCCTCACTTAATGATAACTTATCGTCCTCATTGAAGACAAGTTCGCTGACCTTGAATTTATAGTCGTTTAACAATGCGTCTGCATGGTATAACTGGGCGGTTCTGTCAGTATTGCAGGCCTCTTTATTTTCAAAGTCTGTTCCCTCTACAGGTGAGAATGCGCTGAAGTAGCTTCGCCTGAGATCTGCTTTTCTGTACAGGTCATCCATTCTCTTTAATATTTCAAGATCAGTTTCGTTGTTTGCTCCAACGATTATCTGTGTTGTATGGCCTGATCTTGCAAAGTCGGGATTTTTCTTTGCGATTTGATGCATCCAGTCTATTCTTTTGAGAATATCCTTGTTATAATCCTTGGTTGTAGTGATTTCATTTAAACCGTCCTTTGTGGCAGCCTCTATATTCAGGCTTACCCTGTCAGCAAGGCTCATTGCACGCTTAATGGAGTCTTTACTTGCTCCGGGAATGATTTTTAAATGAATGTAATCCTGATATCCATAGTCTCTTCTAAGAATACGGGCTGAGTCTATAGTATTTTCCATTGTATCATCAATGTCATTTGAAATACCTGATGATCAAAAGAGGCCGTTTACATAGCCGTTGTTGTAGTAATGGAGGAAAACCCGTGACAGTTCCTGTGGGTTTAATTCAAGACGTGTAAAATTTCGTTTGCTCTGATTTATACAGTATTTACAGTCATTTTTACATTTATTGCTCATCAGTGTTTTAAAAAGAGGTATTTTACATCCGTTGGAACCTGTGGCATGATAGATTCCAGGAAGGTTTACTTGAGAACTCTTGTTATGGCTAACATAATCGCATAGATCGTATTGAGCTGAATCAGCTAAAACCTGCATCTTTTCCAATGTTGACATAGTGATTATCCGTAATTCTTATTTTTTATTTTTTGCTTATTTTTATTATAAGTTTGTAAAAATGATTTAAAAATATTTATTATCTTTTTCACTTTTATATTGTATTTTTAATTATTTAATTATAATTGTTATTTCTTTTTATATTCTTTTTCTCAATGCATTCTGATAATTTTATATTTTTATAATAATTGAATTTTTAAAAAATCAAAATTTATGAAAAGAAAAATGAAAATT
>JAFRKM010000009.1 GCA_017431755.1 Clostridia bacterium | reverse complement strand
ATTGCAAATGGTACATCCAAAAATTTAGCCAGCGTTTGCGCCAAAAGTGTCTTTCCGACACCTGTTGGGCCTAAAAGCAAAATATTGCTCTCTTTTAATTCAACGAAATTATCTTCGCTCCCACAAAATATTCTTTTATATTGATTATAAACAGCTACGGAAAGCGCTAATTTGGCTCTTTCCTGTCCTATTACATATTCATCTAAATATTTCTTTATTTCATGAGGTTTTGGAAGAGCTTTGCTTTTACCAAAAGATGATTTTGCTTTAGGAGCATTTACAGAGCTGGCATCTTTTACTTCTTTATCTAAAATAGAGATGCAAAGTTCCACGCATTCATCACAAATGCATACCCCTGGACCTGCCACCAATTTTTTGGCTTCGCTTTGTGGTTTTCCACAAAATGAACAGCTAAGTTCTCTTTCTCTACTTCCTCTTTTTATACTCATAAATAATCACCAATTCCTCATATCAAACTTTTATTATCTGTGAGATATTACTTTATCAACAATTCCATATTCCTGGGCTTCTAAAGCTGTCATAAAATTATCGCGTTCGGTATCTTGCGCCACGATATCTATCGATTTACCTGTTTTTTCAGATAATATTTTATTAAGACGCTCTTTTGTTTTTAAAATATGTTGCGCATGAATATTAATATCGGTTGCTTGACCTTTCGCTCCACCACTTGGCTGATGAATCATTATGTCGCTGTTTGGAAGGGCATATCGTTTCCCTTTAGCTCCTGCAGCAAGCAAAAACGCCCCCATACTTGCAGCCAAACCAATACATATCGTAGATACATCACATTTAATGTATTGCATAGTATCATATATTGCCAAACCATCTGTTACAGAACCACCGGGACTGTTTATATAAAGGCTTATATCTTTTGAAGCGTCCTGCCCTTCAAGATACAACAGCTGAGCCACAATAAGCCCCGCGGAAGTAGCATTAACTTCTTCATTAAGCATTACTATTCTATCGTTTAAAAGTCTTGAAAAAATATCATATGAGCGTTCTCCGCGTCCGGTCTGCTCCACTACATAAGGTACTAAACTCATTATTAATCACCCTTTTTGTAATATTACGGCACAAATTAATCTTTGCCAAAATTTATTTTTCTATACAAAATTATTTATTTTTCTACTACGCTATTTTTTATGAGTTCCATAGCTTTTCCTTTAAGAAGATCTTTTTCTAAGTCCTCTTTCATTACAAAATTTTTAACCTGTTCCGGTTTTAATCTATATGCCTCGGCTAATTTTTTGTATTCCTCTTCAATATCTTTTTCAGAAACTTTAATTCCTTCAAGCTCTGCTACTTTTTTAAGACCCAAACTTAATTTTACACCGCTTTCAGCTTGCGGGCGAAAGGTTTCTTCCAAGCGTTCTTGGGTAGTCCCTGTGTATTTTATATAGTCTTTAAGATTAAGTCCTTGTGGTTTTAGCCTATAATCAAAATCTCTCAGAAGCTCTTTGATCTTGCTTTTTATAAGTGCTTCCGGAATGTCTGCTTTAACAAGTTTTATAAATTCATTAATCGCTTCATTTTCAAGTTTATGTTTTGCTTGATGTTTTTTATTTTCTGCAATCTTTTTCTTTAAATCTTTTTTGAATTCATCTACAGTGTCAAATTCACTTATGTCTTTAACGAACTCGTCGTCAAATTTCGGAAGCTCTTTCTTTTGAATTTTATTAATTTTTATTTTAAACATAGCGTCTTTTCCTGCAAGATTTTCGGCATGATAATCATCAGGAAATTTAACATTTATTTCAAATTCTTCACCTGTTTTATGGCCAACCACTTGCTCTTCAAATCCAGCGATAAATTGTTTTTTGCCAAGTTCAAGTGCAACTTCTTCTGCCTTACCGTTTTCAAATGGTATACCGTCTACAAATCCTTCAAAATTTATATTGGTGATATCCCCCATTTCGGCAGGCTTATCCTCCACTGTGATTAATCTGCTATTTTTGGTTCTTATTAATTCTATTTCGTTTTTCACGTCTTTTTCGGTAACTTTTGTGCTTTCTTGTTTAGGAACTTCTATTCCTTTATAATTTTCAACTGTTACTTCTGGCATAACAGTAACTTTTACTTTAAAATCAAGTCCATCTTCTTTACCCATTTTTACCATTTCAAAATCAATATGATCATCAACAAGTTCGATGCCGGCTTTTTTGGCAGCTTCATCAACCGCATAAGGATAAATAGCATTTACAGCATCTTCATAAAAAACTCCCTCACCATAAAATTTTTCAATAAATTTTCTTGGTGCTTTACCCTTTCTGAATCCAGGAATAGAAATTTTACCTTTCTGGCGGTTATACGCTTTATCTACCTCTTTGTTAAAATCCTCGGGAGAAACAAAAATTTCAAGCTCCCAACGATTAACGTCTATTTTTTTTGATGATTTGAGTTCCATTGTTAAATAACTTCCTTTCAAAATATAAAAATTAAAATTTTTATGTAAATTAAATTTACAAAATCATCTTACGCAACCTTTACCGGGGAAAAACCTAAGTAATCACATGATATAAGCTTAAAATCTATTCCCTTGTAATTACCTTCCACTGCGTTTTTAGCTGCGTCACTACCGTGAATATGTCCATAATAACACTTTTTAACATTTTTTTCAATTAAAATATTAATAATTCTTGTGATTTCTTCTAATCCGTACACAGGAGGATAGTGCAAAAACACAACCGGTTCTAAATTTTGGGCATTATTAAAATTCAAAGAATTTTCAAGCCGTATTATTTCTCGGTTCATAATTTTTTCATTGTTTTCTTCTTTTGCGTCATAAAACCAACCGCGTGTACCACATATTAACTTACCTTCTATCTCTATAGAAGAATTATGAAGAACGCGTAAACTGTCAAATCCATTTTCTTTAAAAAACTTATCAATTTTTGATTTAGTACTCCACCAATAGTCATGGTTTCCCTTTATAAATATTTTTTTACCGGGTAATTTATTTATAAAATCAAAATCTTTAATAGCTTCTTCCAGCGTCATGGCCCAAGAAATATCACCAGGAATCACTACGGTATCACCGTCAGACACAGCTTCCCTCCAGTTTTTATTTAACCTTTCGGTATAGTTTTTCCATCCAGGGAATATATCCATAGGTTTTTTGCTATTAAATGAAAGATGCAAATCTGAAATTGCGTAAATAGACATTTTTGCTCCTTTCTTATTTATTTTATATGTAATTTCATAAACTCATAAGCATTTTCAAAAAACAGTTTTTGAACCAAGCTTTCTTTATAATTCTTTTTTAAAAAATACTCATATAAATTTTCCACTTTTTCAAGGCTATTAATCTCCGGCGGAACTTCAGCGCCATCAAAATCACTTCCGATACAAGTAACATCTTCTCCGCCAAGCCCCCAAAAATGTTCGGCATGTTTTAATATGTCATCAAGTCCTGCATTTTTATTAGAATTTAAAAATTCACTGCAAAAAGTTATTCCAACAATTCCTTCACCGTTTTTAATTTCAAGAAACTGGCTATCCGTTAAATTTCTTTTATGCGGACAGACACTGTATGAATTGGAATGTGTTGCAATAAAAGGTTTTTTCGCTATATTTGCAACATCAAAAAAAAGCTTTTCACTTGCATGAGATACATCTATTATTATACCATACGATTCCATTTCTTTCACTACTTGTTTCCCAAACTCTGTAATTCCCTGCGAATTAATTTCACCGCAACCATCTCCGATTTCGCATCTCCCATTCCAAGTTAAAGTCATTATTTTAACGTTATTTTCAGAAAGGTATCTAACCTTTTGGATATCCCCGCCTAAAACAGCTCCACCTTCCACCGTAACAACTGCACATCTTTCTCCATCAAAATCATCGAAAGTTTTTATTATATTAAATTTACTCTCTTTCTTTTCATCTTGCAATTTATCAATACATCCATCAAACAAATTAAGAGCATTTACTCCACGGTATTCATCGGGTATCCAAGCCGCAAAACACTGAACATATTTTTTAAACCTCTTTGATTTTTCATAAGAAATATGAAAATCATTATTTTTGTATATGCTTTTGTTTTCATTATACGCCCTATAAAGCGTGTCACAATGTAAATCAAAAAACTTCATCAAAATCCTCCAAAGAAAAAGCATTATCAATATATTCTAATTTATATTTTCCACTACTGTACGTTGTAATTAAAACGACATCAAACTTTGGCTGTAAATCCATATCATTTTCCATAAGATATATTTCTGCAGTTTTTATTACTTTAATCTGTTTACTTTTGTCCACAGAATAAATACCATCTATCAACGTATTTGATTTGCGAGTTTTTACTTCTATAAAATTAATATATTTATCGTCAGCGGAAATTATATCTATTTCACCATATCTGCTATGATAATTTCTTTCAATAATCTTTTTGTTTTGAACCTTTAAAATGTATTCGCAAGCTATATTTTCGCCTATGTTTCCTATATTTTTCGAACTATTCATTTTATTTATTTCCCTATTATTTTTTTAAGAAAACTTTTACGATGAATCGGGCAAGGACCGTGTTTTTTAATCATTTCGGTATGAAGCGCAGTACCATATCCTTTATGCTTTTCAAACTGATACTGCGGATATTTTTCAGCCTGCTTTTTCATTTCTCTGTCCCTTGTAACTTTGGCTAAAATAGACGCGCATGCAATGCTTTGCGACAAGCTGTCGCCTTTTACCAAAGCACAAGATTTATATTCCCAATCAGGAAGTCTATTACCGTCTACAATCACAAAATCAGGTGAATTTTTTAGCCCATCAACCGCTCTTTTCATCGCCAAAAATGTTGCACCCAGTATATTATACTTTTCTATTTCTTCAACACTTGCATACGCTATAAAGTAATCTTTCGCTTCCTCTTTAATTACATCATAAAGATACTCTCTTTTTTTCTCAGTTAATTTTTTTGAGTCGTTCACTCCGTCAATTATTTTTCCATACGGCAAAACTACCGCTGCCGCATAAACTGATCCCGCCAAAGGACCTCGTCCGGCTTCGTCTACCCCGCAAACCATCTTCAAACCGTTTTCACTATATAATTTTTCATAATAAAGCCAATCCATATTCAAAACCTCTTATTTATAAGCTTTCCAGAGTTAATTTACCTAATTTACCGTTTCTATACCATTCCAAAATCATATTAGAAGTCCTTAAAAAATCCACTTCTCCACCAGATTTTATCATACCGCGCCTTTTACCTATGTAATTAATAAACTCTATCGCATCACAATTTTTAGACAAATTTTCATCTAGCCCGAATTTTTCACAAAGAATGCTAAAATAATTTGTTTTTACCCTTTTTATAAATTCAAAAGCTAAATTTTCCGTATCTAAAATTTGATCTTTTATAGCGCCGGTAAAAGCCAGATTATACGCCATTTCATCGTTTTTAAACTTAGGCCATAAAACTCCGGGAGTATCTAAAATTTCTATATTATTCCCTACAGAAAACCAACTTATCCGTTTTGTAACACCCGGTCTATTTTCGACTTTTGCTTTAGAGTTTTTCGCAAGCCGATTTATAATAGAAGATTTACCAACGTTTGGAATCCCGACAATCATTATTCTAATGCTTTGATTTAAAATGCCTTTGGATTTCCATCTTTCCAGTTTTTCTTTCATAACTTCATTTACTTTTTTCTTGAAATTTGCGACATCACCACTATTTTTTATGCTAAAAAGCAAACTATGTATACCTTTACTTTCAAAATAATGTAGCCATTTTTCGTTTTGACTTTTATCGGCAAGGTCACTTTTGTTTATTATAACTATCTTCGGCTTTGAACCAATAATGGAGTTAATATCCGGGTTTTGACTGCTAATAGGTATTCTTGCGTCTATAACCTAAGCAACGAGATCCACTTTTTTTAAATTTTCTTTCAGTTCTCTTTCGGTTTTCTCCATATGCCCCGGAAACCAATTGATATTTATTTTATTTTCGGTCATTTATATCACTTCCCAAATACTTTTAATTATACCACAAAAAGTAGGATTTTGCTCCTACTTTCATTAATTAGCTTATTTATATTTTCTTGCAAATATAAAGCATATGACAACTATATCCTTGCAAATCTTTTCTTTCACAAATTGATAATTGATATTTTTCCCATACAGCAAATTCTTCTTTAGATAAACTATTTATCTTATTTTTTAAAAGTGGAGCTATCCCATCGGTTGCAACATCATGTAAATGCTTAATATTATATTTTTTCATAATATCTTTAAACTCTTCGATATAAAATGTTGTAAATATTGCTTCCGGTGTTCTTACCAATTTAAAGCTATCATCAAAACATTTAGGATAGCCATCAATTAAATGATCAATAGCGTACCTTGCAAACACACTATCAGTTGTTATATATGCAAAAGCTATAATACCATTTCGTTTGGTAACTCTAATTGCCTCTTTAATAGCTTGATTTATTTCATCATCTTTATATAAATGATAAAGGGGTCCCAGAACCAAAGTAATATCAAATGTGTTATCTTTAAATCTTGATAAATCAATCGCGTCACCTTGTTCGGCAACAATATCCATCTTATCTGTGATTTTACTTTTTAATATATCTAGATTGTATTTTACATACTCAATAGAATTAACTTTATAGCCTCTGGACGCATAATAAACAGAATATGCCCCCGTACCTGCTCCTACTTCAAGTATTCTATCTCCTTTTTTAAGATATTTATCAAAATAATGTTTAGAAATAGTATAT
>JAFRKM010000051.1 GCA_017431755.1 Clostridia bacterium | reverse complement strand
TTGAAGATAGATCATTAAAGTTAAAGGAATATTTGAATATTCCGGATTATTGCATTCCATATTCTGTGATTTGCATTGGAAACCCTTTAGGTGAAGGCAAAACAACCCTTAGATATGATGAATCCAAGGTTCATTTTGACAGATATTGAAAAAGTATATATTACTAGAAAGTTAATTAATAATATACTCATCTAAATTTTGGAGATGATAAAATGGCAGATTTAAAAGGAACAAAAACTGAAGAAAACTTGAAAACAGCTCTTGCTGGTGAATCTCAAGCTCGTGTAAAATATGAATTTTATGCTTCCCAAGCTAAAAAAGATGGTTATGTGGAAATCAAGGATATTTTCCAAGAATCCTCAGATAATGAAAAGGAACATGCAAAAATATGGTTCAAGCTTTTACATGATGGAAAAGTGCCTGACACTCTAACCAATCTTGCAGATGCTGCAGCAGGTGAGCATGAAGAATGGACTGTAATGTATAAGGAATTTGCAGAAACTGCACGTGAAGAAGGTTTAGATGAAATTGCAGCATTATTTGATGCAGCAGGTGCTACTGAAAAGGTACACGAAGACAGATACAATGCTTTAACCGCTAAAATAAAAGCAGACAAAGTCTTTAAAAAAGATGAAGAGATTGCATGGAAGTGTAATAACTGCGGTTACATCCATTATGGAAAAGAAGCTCCTGAAGTTTGCCCATTATGTGATCATCCACAAGCACACTTCAGAAAACAAGACACCAGTTATATTTAAATTAAAAAGAGCAAATAGTTAAAAAAAATTTTAACTATTTTATTTTTTATGTTTTTTTACTATTTTTGTAATTTTTTTTTAGTATTTTTATTATTTCTATTTTCGTATTTTTAGTTTTTTCTCATCTATTATCATAGTTACTTTTTTTCTTAAAACTGATTGTTTTCAATAATTTCTAAATAATATTTTCCTTTTGCAGTTATTCTATAGAATCTAAATCTTTTATCTTCTTCATTTAAGCAGATGACAAGCTCTTTTTCTTTTAGGCTTGTTAGATATTTGGAAACATGATGGCTGCTATCGCCTATTTCTTTACTAATGGCAGATGGAATTTTAGCGGTTTCACTTATTGATTTTAAAATTTGAACCCTTTTATCAGATCTTGCTAAAAAAGAGACTATGCTCATGGATTCTTGTTCTTCATCATTTAATTCATCTTTGATTTCCTGATGAAAAGAGAGATTTTGACCTTTATCAAAATCTTTTATATTGTTTATTTTGGTGTTTTCGTTTTTTAGTTTGTAAGTGTTTTCTGATACAGAATTCTCTTGAGCCATCTTAAGCTTAAACTCTAATTTTTTTATTTGCTGTTTTAATCTATTATTCTCATTCTTTAATTTTTCATTTTCATGAATAATTCTGTCCATATCTGAATGTGTCATGATTAAAACTTTAATTTTTACATATATATTACTATGTTCATACTATGTATATGCTATTAGCAAGTTATTAGCAAATTTTATATATTATCTTATTCAATCTAATATTAATGGGCTTAAAAATTTATTTTTAGATTTTTTTTAGGTTTAATTTTTTAAAATAAATTGTAGTAAAGGGGGGTTATTAATTTTTTTTAATTCTTTTTTGCTATTTTTTCAATGCTTATTTTATAGAAAAACTTTTTAAAAGAATTTTTCTTCAATGCTTATTTTATACAAAAACTTTTTAAATGATTACTAGTAAATATTATAATATGTTAGTATATTTGCTGTTTGATAGCAATGTTCTAACAATAATTAAACTCTTATGGACTATAATATTTAGAATTTGATTAATAATTAAATAGCTCTTCACTACTCTATTTAAACTAATACAGTCAATCAAAATAAACATTTTAAATATTGTCCTTTGGATGTGGCGAAAAGCTGAACAAGAGGTTATTTAAATGATGTACAAATATATTAGAGATGCATGGAAAAATCCAGATGAGTCTTATGTAAGAGAACTTATGTGGCAAAGAGTTCCTCAATGGAGGAAACAACCTGCAATCACTAGAATCGATAGACCAACCAGAATTGATCGTGCAAGATCTTTAGGTTACAGAGCTAAAAAAGGTTTCGTGGTTGTAAGAGTAAAAGTTAGACGTGGTGGACGTAGGAAAACTCGTTTCAAACACGGTCGTAGACCAAAAAGAATGGGTGTAAACAAAATTACCATGGCTAAGTCTATTCAAAGAATCGGTGAAGAACGTGTAGCTAAAAAATACCCTAACATGGAAGTATTAAACTCTTACTGGGTATGGGCTGACGGAAAATACAAATACTTTGAAGTAATCTTAGTAGACCCACAAAGTCCTTCTATTAAAAACGACCCTAAAATCAACTGGATTTGTGAAAAACAGCACAGAAGCAGAGCTCTCAGAGGCTTAACCAGTGCTGGTAAAAAAGGCCGTGGCCGTAGAAATAGAGGAAAATGTAGTGAAAAAAGATTAAAATAATCTTTTTTTAATTTTTCTTTTCTTTTTATTTT
>JAFRKM010000050.1 GCA_017431755.1 Clostridia bacterium | reverse complement strand
CCCGCCACATAAACACCAGGTATATTCGTTTTGCAAGTTTCATCAGACTCAAAATATCCCATATCGTTCATTTTGATTTTACCCTCATAAATTTTATTATCTGGCTCATAACCTATGGCAATAAACACCGCGTTAGTACTTAATTTACTTTCTTGACCATCTGTATTAATTATAACCGACTCAACTGTTTCCTTACCGCATATTTTAGTTATATTAGATTTAAAAAGAAACTCAATATTTTCTTTTTTCTTTGCGCTATCAATCAATATTTTCTCCGCTCTAGGTTTATCTTTTCTGATTATAATTTTCAATTCTTTGCATATGTTAGATAAATACAAAGCGTCTTCAATTGCGGTATTTCCACCACCAACAATTATTACCGATTTATCTTTAAAAAAAGCACCATCACATGTTGCGCAATAAGAAACACCCTTACCGTTAAACTCTTTTTCACCTTCGCAGCCAAGCAGTCTTCTTTTTAAACCGTTTGCAATTATCACAGTTTTAGTGCGTATTTCTTCACCGCTTGACGTATAAACGCATTTTTCATCGCCATCTAAATTTAAATCCACAACATCGCTAAAAACAAAGTTTGCTCCCAACGCCATCACTTGTTCATACAAAGCCGTAGAAAAATCTGCACCGGATATTTTTCTAAATCCCGGATAATTTTCTATATATTCTATTATAGAAGTTTGACCACCGTATATATTTTTTTCGCAAATAGTAGTCTTTAAGCCAGCTCTAAGCGCATATATAGCCGCAGCAATTCCCGCTGGGCCCGCACCAATTATAACCACATCTACCATTTAATTAATCCTTCCCAAACCCTAATTAATTATTTTTTAAAATATAAAAATCAGATTTTATAATATTCTCTAATTTTTCTTGAGGAATAAAACCTATTTCTTTTCTTACCAGTTCACCATTTGTAAAAAACATCAATGTAGGCACAGACATAATATTATATTTAGAAGCAATATCTCCATTTTCATCAATATCTATTTTTATTATTTTTATGCTGCCTTCATATTTACTTTTTACGCTTTCCAAAACCGGTGCCAACATCTTGCACGGCCCACACCACGAAGCATAAAAATCGACTATTACAGGAGTATTTGCCCCGCTAATTTCCTTTTCAAAATTTTCTGCTGTTAAATTTTGTTCCATTTAAAAAACCTCCAATTTTATTTATTCATACACTATATATTTATTGCAAATTTTGCTTATTTAATGCAGCATACCTATACAAAAATTTTTATCTATCTTTAAAAGTTCCACTCTTTCTATGTTACCTATTAAGTCTTTATCACTTTTTACTTTTACATATATGTAATTTGAGGTATATCCTTCGTAAAAACCATTTTCATCTTTAGTTTCAAAAAGCACATCAAGTGTTTTACCGATAAACTTACTCAACACCATTTTACTAATTTTTTCTGAAAATTCAATAGCTTTTTTTACTCTTTCCGTTTTAACATTTTTGCTTATTTGCCCTAAATATTTATCCGCAAGCGTACCCGGGCGCCTAGAATAAGGGAAAACATGCACTTTTAAAAACTCGGTTTTTTCGATTATTTCTAAAGATTTTTCAAAGTCATTTTCTGTTTCTCCAGGAAACCCTACCATTAAATCTGTTGTAAAAGTAGCATCCGGAAATTCATCTCTTAATTTTTTTATAAGTTTCAAATATTCTTCACTTGTATACCTTCTGCGCATACTTTTTAAAATTTTGTCTGAACCACTTTGCAGAGAAAGATGAAATTGTGAACATAACTTTTTTTCACAAGATAATTTTTCTATTATTTCATCACTTACTAAATCGGGTTCCAAAGAACCGAGCCTTATCCTTTTTATATCAGGGTTTTCAGCAACAACTTTTACCGCTTCGCAAATGTCAGAGTTTATATCTTTACCGTAGGAAAAAAGATTAATACCCACCAAAACTATTTCTTTATAACCATTTGCAGATAAATTAAAAATATCTTTTTTTATTTCTTCCAGATTTTTAGAACGTACACGACCTCTCGCGTATGGAATTATACAATAACTGCAAAATCTATCACAACCATCTTCTATTTTTAAAAAAGCTCTGGAACGCTGAAGTCTGCTGTCAAACGTTGCTTTTTCAAACTTAAAAACATTATTTATGTTATTAATTTCAAAAATTTTAACTTTATTTCTTAAATAATTTTTCAAAACACTTACCATTTCATGCTTTTCAGAGTTACCAATTACAATATCTATACCCAAAAGTTTTTTTGCTTTTTCAGGAAATGCTTGCGGCATACACCCTGTTAAAACAATTATTCCGCTGGGATTAGTTTTTTTTATTCTATTTATAGTTTGCCTAAGCTTGCGGTCACTTTCGGCCGTTACTGTGCAAGAATTAATTATAATTATATCGGAGTTTTGGATATTTTCGGATAATTCATAACCATTTTTTATCATAGAAAATCTAATATTATCCGATTCACACTGGTTTACTTTGCACCCAAAAGTAATAATTGAAAAATTCATATACCTCTCCTAAAAATAAAACACAGCTTCCATACTAAAACATATGGAAGCTTTTAAAAATATTCATAAAAATGGTGGACGTTAACGGACTCGAACCGCTGACCCTTCGCACGTCAAGCGAATGCTCTACCAGCTGAGCTAAACGTCCTGCTACGGATAATATTTTACCACAAAAAATCAATAATTGCAAACTCAAAATTAGCATGCAAAAATTATTTATTTTGTTCAATTTATCCGTATAAATATTTTATTTTAAACTCTGCATTGTTCCATCAGGCATAGTCTGCATGCCTGTTTTTAAATCTAAAGGCATAATCTTGCCCGCCGGAGAAGCAGTTTGGAGAGCTCTTTTTTTGCTGTTATTATATACGCTATAAATAAATCCCATAAGTTTTTTATTTGGATTTACAACTCCCCCCGTAACTTCCTCTAATTCCGAATCATTTACACTTCTTTCAACATATGATTCGTAGCTATCTATCGCCTCAGAAATATATTCATCAAATTCTGCTTTACTTATACTTTTGTCGATTGATAGGCAAAAATCATACATTTCTTCCAATGTAGATTTTTTTAAAAATTCATCAAGCAAATTTTTATCATTTGCAAATTTTTCAAATACTACATTCATTTTATTCATCTATAATTCCTCCTTTTTAGTCATCTACACTTATATTTCCCAGATAATCACACTTTACGCAGTAAGTACTTTCTTCATCACCAGGTCCTTTAATTTTAAATTTAATATCTATAAAACTACCACCCACATCTAACCTATCATTCTTTCTGCGTGAAATAACATCAAGTGTACACGAATCATTTTCACAAATCCTACTACAATTTGAGCTCAAGCATTCGCAGGTTTTATTTTTCGTATTATATTTAAAACTACATTCTATATCTGCAGAAGCAACTACTTGTTCGGTAACATTATTAAAATATGTAATTTTAGATTTCCACAGTATATACTTATAATTACTTGCACTTAAACTATCAGGATAAGAATATTCCATAATATTTACAACTTGTTGTTTTGAAATATCTCCTTTCAAAACAACAGTTCTAACCGTATTATCTTTCGTTTCTAGTGTGCCAAAATACAGATCATCCCAATCAGAAGCACAAACTTTTTTAAAGAAAATACCAAAAAATAATACAAATATTATAGCAAAACTACACTTTATAATCTTTTTCACATGCCGCACTCCCTTCTATTTTTTTATTTATTAATAGAACATACTACTGTTTATACCTAAATCTCCTATAGATGAGCAAAATATATCTATGTGCGCATCCAAAATATAATCATAAACCCCTAAAATATTCTTTTGATAAAGATTATATTTAATGGATCCTGTGGAAATCGTTTTTTCCGGTAAAATTTCTACTAGTGGTTTTAAATAATACTCCCCTTTGTTTTTTCCAGGCATAGTAAATTCACATTTTACATATGATTTTTTATCATACTTAAAAGTAAATACCACTGTACAATCAGCTAAAACTTCCAGCGAATCGGTTTTTTTATATTCTCTTTTAACAATGATTTTTTTTCTATATGTAATCTTTCCGCTTGTATGCTTAATTGATTTTTCCGGAGAATAATCTATAGTTTCAAAACAAACAATATTATCATTAACCGGCTTAGACCTGCAGCTTATACCCTCTTCTTTAGAAGGTTTAACTGCATTAGCTATCATAGAATTCGGCCCACTAATTATAATACTAAATATTAAAGACACCACGCAAAAAAACATCTTCTTAAATTTCATACATCCTACCCCCTTTACTAATAACACTACATTTTCACTTGTCTAAAAAATTTATATAGTAAACCTGTAACTCTGTCAAGCGCATTGAACACAGCATTGTTTGCAATTTTTTCACTTACTTTTGTAAAATTACTCTCTAAACCAAAAAAATTATTTTCAGAAAGAACAGAACTTGACTGAGCTATTGTTTCAAGTGAATTTACCTTGTAGTATCTTAGCTTACTTGAAGATATATTATCGAGTTTTTCCTGTATAGAAATTTGTTTACAAACCTCATCACACTTTTTTTCAAATTTTACATGCAATGGAAATTTAACAACAGCATCATGAGGCATCTGATAAACCACATGCACCGGCGTATTTAAATCCTCTAAAAAGTGAATCGCTCTTCCCAATTCTTGATATGCCAGCTCATAATTTTTACTTTTATATTCGTTAACTGCATTATTAAAATGCATATCAAGCCTATTTAAAGCTGAATCTTTTTCATTCATAAAATTCTTTTCAGTAATAAAATTATAAAAATGATATTTATAACCACCATAAATTTCATCTTCATCAGGTTTTAAGCTATATTCTTCTACAGTATCCCAAAATTTTTTATCTTTATCTTTAAATAATACTTTTTTACCGGCTTTTGACAAATCATTATTATATTTTGTAATTATTTCCAAACTACTTTTTGTAACAAACCTGTGAGCGCAGGAATTAAATGCCATAAATTTATTTTCAAAAATCAAAAACAAAACCATGCCAAATAAAGTAGCAATTATGTATTTAACATATTTTTTATTTTTCAATTTACACATCCCCTTTTATAAAATTATTATAAAAATATATTTTTCGCCTCCTTAAAATTTGTAACTTTATAATATTATATCAGATTTTTATATTTTGTAAATATTTTTTTGGTAAAAATAAAAAAATCTTTTTGTGCTATATTATAAAAATCATCAAAAAAAGCTACATTAAGCCCGGTAATCAGCTTTACCTATCAAGCAATTATTGATAAAAACTTTCAAAAGATTTATTATTAGTATAGTAAATAAATTTTGGAGGAAAAATTTCATGAAAATAGGAATTGTAGGTTTACCAAATGTTGGTAAAAGCACTCTTTTTAATGCAATAACTAATGCCGGAGCTATGTCTGCAAATTATCCCTTTTGTACAGTAGAACCAAACGTAGGAATTGTTGCCGTACCGGATGAAAGGCTTACAAAGCTCGCTGAAATGTACAACCCTAAAAAAATAACACCCGCAACAATAGAATTCGTAGACATTGCAGGGCTTGTAAAAGGCGCCTCAAAAGGCGAAGGTTTAGGAAACAAATTTTTGGGAAACATCCGTGAAGTTGACGCTATTGTTCATGTAGTAAGGTGCTTTGAAAACGGCAACATCGTGCACGTAAGCGGAAAAGTCGATCCATCTGCAGATATAGAAACAATAAATCTAGAACTTATTTTTTCTGACATTGAACTTTTAGAAAAAAGAATCCAAAAAATCATGAAATTAATAAAATCAGACAAAAAATACGCTGCAGACCTTGAAATATGTCAAAAAATAAAAGCCGAACTAGAACGCGGTAAAATGGCAAAATTAATTGATTTTAATGAAGATGAAAAAGAGTTTGTAAGTACACTGAATTTACTAACTATTAAGCCAACTATATATGCAGCTAATTTCTGTGAAGAAGATTTCGCAAATAGCATTGAAACAAATGAAAAATACAAAAAAGTTCAAAAAATAGCACTTTCAGAAAATTCAAAAATATTACCAATATGTGCAGAATTAGAAGCACAAATTTCCGAAATGGATGCAAACGAAAAACTGGCATTTTTAGAAGATATCGGTTTAAAAGAATCAGGATTAGACAGATTAATCACAGCATGCTACGATCTTTTAGGATTAATATCATATTTAACCGCTGGCGAACCCGAGGTCAGAGCATGGACAATAAAAAAAGGTACAAAAGCCCCTCAAGCTGCAGGAAAAATACACTCGGATTTTGAAAAAGGATTCATAAGAGCAGAAATCATTTCATACGAAAACCTTATTGCCTGCGGCTCCCTTGCAAACGCAAAAGAAAAAGGGCTTGTACGTTCAGAAGGCAAAGACTACGTGATGAATGACGGAGATGTAGCACTTTTTAGATTTAATGTTTAAAAAAGAGAGGTTGTTAACTAATGTTTGAATCTTGGGAAACACTAAAAAACGAATGCACTAAATGTACCAAATGTGATCTTTGCAAAGGAAGAACCAATGTAGTATTTGGAGAAGGCAACCCAAAAGCAGAAATAATGTTTATCGGTGAAGGGCCCGGCGAACAAGAAGATTTACAAGGCAAACCGTTTGTGGGCAGATCTGGAAAACTTCTTGATAAAATGCTAGCAGAAGTTGGACTCAGCAGAAACAAAAACATCTATATAGCAAACATAGTAAAATGCAGACCACCACACAATAGAGATCCTCTTCCCGAAGAACAGGAGCTCTGTATAAATTGGCTAAGAAATCAATTTTTGCTTTTAAACCCAAAAATAATCGTGGCAGTGGGAAGAATTGCGGCAATGAAAATAATTGACCCAAACATAAAAATCACAAAGCAGCACGGAACATTTTACTTAAAGAAAAAAACATGGATGATGCCAACTATTCACCCAGCAGCAATACTGCGAAACCCAAATCAAAAGCCACTGGTCGAACATGATTTTATAAACTTAAAAGAAAAAATAAAAGAAATTTGTTCAAGCACTTATTAACTAAAAAAGCCATTTGATTTTTTAAAAATCAAAATGCAATTACTATTAAAAATAATTAAATTAAAATAAATCACTTAGGGTGGATTTTTAAATATGTTTAGCAAAAAACTAAAACTCTTTCAAAAAAACGAAAATTCAATTTGGACTGATGAACATATTTCAAAAGAACTTTTGAAATGTCACCTGAACGATTTTACAGATGGTGCATCGAGAAAACTTACAAAAAGAAATAAAATATTAGAATTTATAAATAATAGCATCAAAAAAAACTCAAATATTTTGGATTTAGGCTGTGGCCCGGGATTATTTGATTTTGAATTATCAAAACTTGGTCACAAAATACTTGGAGTTGATATATATATTGCATCAATAAATTATGCAATTAAATATAAGAAATCAAAAAATATTGATTATCGATATGAAAATTATCTTGAAAGTATTTTCACCGAAAAATACGACGCCATATTAATGATTTACTG
>JAFRKM010000008.1 GCA_017431755.1 Clostridia bacterium | reverse complement strand
CAACTATTATTGCCCAAAGCCCTAAATTATTGCCCTATCTGGATGAAATGAAAAAAAATATTTCTTTGGCTTGTGAGATAAGTTTAAACCAAGTTAATGTAAAAGCCACAACGGAAGAAGGCCTTGGCTTTACCGGAGAAGGTAAAGGAATGTCGGCTCATGCGGTGTGTTTAATAAATTAAATTTTTAAATTAAAACTCAGGTAAGCAAAGGCCTGAGTTTTTTATCATTTTGCCTACCTTTTTCATAATATGTATAGTGAAGAAAAATCATTTACTTATGACTTTTCTTTAAAAATTAAATGATCATTTTTTGATAAAGAAAAGGAGGTAAATTAAAATTGATATATTTTGATAATTCTGCTACAACATATCCTAAACCATATATGGTAAATAACGCTGTGGCGCTTAGTATGAAAAAATTCGGTGCAAATCCGGGCAGAAGTGGTCATAAACTTTCCAGGAATTCTTCCCGAGAAGTTCAGCGTTGCAGAGAGGTGGCATGCGAATTATTTGGTGTGGGATCGCCTGAAAACGTAGCATTTACGCTTAATTGCACTCAAGCGCTAAATATGGTAATAAAAGGCTTTTTAAAGCCAGGGGATCATGTGGTGACATCGTGCTTAGAGCACAATGCTGTGATGAGGCCTCTTAGTAAATTAGAAAAAACAATAGGAATAAACTATACAATAGCTAAAATTTATCCTGAAGATAATAATAAAACAGTGGACTCATTTAGAAATGCAATAAATTCATCAACTAAACTTATAATTTGTACTCACGCATCGAATGTTTTGGGAGTAAAATTGCCTGTGGAAAGAATTGCTGCACTTGCACATATTTATAAGCTGCCTATACTAGTTGATGGTGCTCAATCGGCAGGCCTTACGACTATTGATGTACAAAAAATGGGAATAGATTTTTTATGCTTGGCAGGGCATAAAGGATTGTATGGCCCTATGGGTACAGGAATGCTTATTACAAATAAACATGAAATGCTCGACACCATAATAGAAGGTGGAACGGGTACGGATTCTATGAAACTTTGTCAGCCAAAAATAATGCCACAAAAATTTGAAAGTGGTACGCCTAATATTCCGGGGATTTGTGGTCTTCGTGCTGGCATGGAATTTGTTAAAAGTAAAGGAATAAATAATATTTTTAATCATGAGCTTAAATTAATGCAGTATCTTTATGATAATTTAAATCAGATATCTTCTGTAAAGCTTTATATGCCTCGTCCGAGCAAGGATTATTTTGTGCCGCTTATTAGTTTTAATGTAAAGGATTATATAAGCGATAAAGTTGGTAAATTTTTAGATAAAAACGAAATAGAAGTAAGAGCAGGACTTCACTGTGCGCCGTCTGCGCATGAATTCGCTGGAACTTTAGAAACAGGTACAGTAAGAATTAGCCCGTCAGTATTTAATACAAAGCAAGAAGTTGATAGACTTATTAGTACAATAAAAAGAATCTAATTTTGTGAAATACAAAAATATAATAGTAGATTTATTTTGAGTTTTAAGATTTTAAAAATTATATCACTTGAAACAAAAAATAAATATGGTAAAATTTAAGTGTTAGCTTTTTTAAGTTGACACTTAATATTTTTGAATAAAAACGGAGAAAATTATGGATTTTTTAAATAGTGTGCTTTTGCCTTTTAAAAGCCTTTTTAGAACGTTTACAATATATGATTTATTTGATATTTTAATTGTTGCTGTTTTAATATATGGCCTTACCAAAATCGTGAGGGAGTCAAGAGCTGGGCAGCTTGTTAAAGGAATAATAATAGTGTTGGTGGGTTATTTTTTGGCGTGTCAGCTTCATTTTAAAATGCTTAGCACTATATTTAGCAATGTTTTTCAGTTTAGTGTTTTTGGACTTTTAATAGTATTTCAGCCAGAACTTAGAAGAGCGTTGGAACAGCTGGGCAGGAGTAATATTAGCGATAAACTTTCCCTTAGCAATATAAAAAAAGATGAAGACGACTATACTCGTGATCGTAAAAGATTGATAACAATTATTTCAGATGCTGTTTATTCGCTTAGTGAAGAAAAAATGGGTGCACTTATAATTATTGAAAGAAAAACAAAGCTTGGTGAAATTATAGATACCGGTACAATAATAAAATCTAAGCCTTCTGTGCCGCTTATATGCAATATTTTTTATAATAAAGCCCCACTTCATGATGGCGCACTAATAATAAGAGATAATATTCTTTATGCCGGCGGTTGTATTTTGCCTCTTACTAAAAATAACAACTTAAGTAAAGATTTGGGAACTCGTCACCGCGCCGCAATAGGTATAAGCGAGAATTCGGATGCTGTTGCAGTTGTTGTTTCAGAGGAAACGGGCAAAATTTCAATAGCTTTAAATGGAGTTCTTAGAAGCTATGATGACACAGGTTTACTGAAAAAAGATTTAAATAAATTTTTGATTGATAAATAATTTTTGGAGAAAGTGAAGGAAAATGTTAAAAAAGAATTTTTTAATTGAAAAACTCAAAAAAATAAAAATAGGAAAACTTTTTTATAACAATAAATTTGTTATGTTGTTTTCTTTGGTTGCATCTTTAATTACATGGATTGTTATTTCTTCTAGCAATAATGAAGTTGTCCCTGTAACGATTTCCGATATACCTGTTAATATTCAGTTGTCGGAAAGCGCTGTTCAAGATGGACTTAGGATATTTGGTGGAGAAAACTTAACCGCAAGAGTAAATATTACGGGAAATAGAATTGTTGTAGGCCAGGTTACAAAAAACGATATACAAATTACTGCTCCACAGGCAGCAAGTACCATAATGTCACCTGGTAACTATACTTTGGAACTTTCTGCAAAAAAAGTCGGAGTTTTGCAGGATTATCAAATTGTTTCCGATGTTAAACCTTCGGTTGTAACAGTTATGGTTGACAGATACAGGGAGTCTGAATTTACAATTGAGCCACAAATAAACTTTACTCCAAAATCGGATTATTACGTGGGTAATACTATACTTTCTTCACCAAAAGTTACTCTTTCTGGCCCCGAAAAAGAAATTTCAAAGATAAAAAAAGTTGTTGTTAAAGCAGATATTCCTGGAGAGATTGATTCTCCGGTAACGCTGAAATCACCTATTCTTTTGTATGATGATTACGGTCAACAAATTACTAGCGAAACTATTAAAAGCAGTGTTAACGAAGTGGAAGTAAGTGTACCTGTTTTAATGAAGAAAAAAGTTGATTTGGTTGCTAATTTTTCTAATTTACCGTCTGGATTTAATTTAAATAAAGATTTAGTAAAAATTTCGCCCTCATCGCTGGAAATAGCTGGTCCGGAAAAAGTTGTAAAATCTATTAAAGAAATTAAACTTGAAGAGATTAATTTTAACGAAGTAAATATTCAAAATAATACATTTACATGTGCAGTGAACCTTCCAGAAGGATGCAAAAGTCTGAATAACACATATTCTGCAGAAGTTAACTTAAATCTTTCTCATTTTAAAGAAAAAACTTTTAATATAAATGATTTTGATTTTAAAAATGTTCCAAACGGCAAAAAAGCAAGTGTATATAGCGGAGATTTAAATGTTACTGTTGTTGGTCCGGCTGGCAAGGTAAATAGTTTAAAACCGTCTGATATTTATGCCAAAATTGAATTTGAAGAAAACAAAGAATTTTCAGGTACAATGGAAATGCCCGTTAAATTAAAAATAAATGGGGTTAACCAGGTTTGGATATACGGGAAATATTTTGTGAATGTAAATATTGAATAATAAGGTAGAGCGAGGAAACAATAAATGAACAGAACGCAGTCACGTGAACAAGCATTTATATTTTTATTTGAAAGTACTTTTGGGTTTAATTCGGCCGAAGAAATAATTGACAATGCAAAATTAGCAAGAGAAGAAAAAATGAACGATTTTTCTTCCAAACTTTTTAATGGTGCTTTGGCGCATCAAAAAAAAATTGATTCTTATATTGAAAAAAACATAAAACATTGGTCGAAAGATAGATTAACAAGAACGGCTCTTTCTGTTCTTAGATTGGCCATTTTTGAAATGATATTTTTAAAAGAAACTCCAAAAAACGTGGTTATTAATGAAGCGGTTGAAATTGCCAAAAAATACAGCACAAAAGAAGAATCGTCTTATGTAAACGGAGTTTTGGGAGCTATTGCAAATAATTTGGATTTTTAAGGTGAAATTATGAATATTAATACTGTTACTGTTTCGCAGCTTAATTTATATATAAAAACTCGTTTTGAAATGGACGAAAATTTATCTAAAATTTTTGTAATGGGCGAAGTTTCTAATTTTAAAAAACATTATCCAAGTGGCCATGTTTATTTTTCTCTAAAAGATGAAAGAAGTGTTATTCGTGCGGTAATGTTTTCGCAGTATGCTTCCAGAGTGCCTTTTAATGTTTGTGATGGCATGAAAGTTGTTGTGTGTGGAAGAGTTTCTTGCTATGAAGTTTCAGGGCAGTATCAAATATATGTGGAAAATATTCAGCCGGATGGTATTGGCTCGGTGTATATGGCATTTGAGCAGTTAAAAATAAAATTACAGGCGGAGGGTCTGTTTGACGAAGCTTTGAAAAAGCCTTTGCCACAGTATCCTAAAAAAATAGGTGTTGTGACCTCTGAAACCGGAGCTGTTATTCATGATATAAAAACAGTAACAAAAAAGCGTTATCCGGTTTGTGAAATAGTTTTATATCCTGTGGAAGTGCAGGGCGAAAAAGCTGGTTTAAAAATCGCAGAAGGAATAAATTATTTTAATAAAGAAAAAAATCCTGTTGATGTGATGATTGTAGGACGTGGTGGGGGTTCCGCAGAGGATTTATGGCCATTTAATAGTGAAGAAGTCGCAAGGGCAATATTTAATTCTAAAATTCCTGTTATTTCGGCCGTTGGTCATGAAACGGATTTTACAATTTGTGATTTTGTGGCGGACAAACGTGCGGCAACGCCAACTGCAGCAGCGCAAATGGCTACTCCTGATAAAGAACATTTAAAAATAATTCTTGAAGAGTTTCAAAAAAATATTCATTCGTTACTTGATTTTAAAATTAAAAAATTAAAAGATATATATGCTCAATTAGCCGAGGCTTTAAAGTGGCTTTCACCAGAAAAAAATATAAAAGAGCATAAAATTAATCTGGAAGACACTTTAAAAGATTTAAACATAGCTTTTAAGATGAGTTTTGGGAGGCTAAACGAAAAATATAAACTGCTTTGCTCAAAGCTGGAACTTTGTAGCACCCAAAGCGTTTTAAAAAAAGGCTATTCTATAGTTTTATATAAAGGTGAAAAAGTTAAAAGCTTAAAAAAATTAAAAAATAACGATCGTATAAAAATTGTTTTTTCAGATGGAACGGTTGAGTGCACTTTAAGCAACATAAAGAACTATAATTTTAAATCAAAAGGGGTTATACTATGAGGAAAACTAAAAATGATTTCGAAGCAAATTTAAAAACTCTTGAGGAGATAGTAGAAAAACTGGAAAGCGGAGAGGAAACGCTGGAAAATTCTTTAAATCTTTATGAAAAAGGTATGGAGATTAGCAATATATGCAAAGAATTGCTGGAAAAAGCTGAGCAGAAAATTAAAGTAATAGATGCTAAATAAGGGGATATATAAAATGGATTTTCATGAAAAAATGCAAGAATATGCCCGTAAAACAGAATCTTTTTTAAAAGAATATATTATGGGGTGCGAGCTTTATATAGAAAAAAGTTTATTTGATTCTATGACATACAGCCTTTTTTCAGGCGGAAAAAGAGTTCGCCCTGTGCTGCTGTTAGGGATTTATGAGCTTTGCGGAGGAAAAAGCGAAGAAATTCTTAAATTTGCTGGGGCAATAGAAATGATACATACGTATTCGTTGATTCATGATGATTTTCCGTGTATGGATGATGATACTTTTCGAAGGGGGAAAAAGTGTAATCATATTATTTTTGGTGAAAGTACAGCTCTTTTGGCGGGCGATGCGCTTCTTACGCATGCTTTTGAACTTGCTTCTTCTGAATATAAAGAGCTTAATCATAAATGCGTTTTAAAAGCCTTAAATGTTCTTGCTTCTTATTCTGGCTCATCGGGAATGGTTTCGGGTCAGTGTATGGATTTAAATTTAAAACCTATTGATTACACCAAAGAGAAACTTTTAAATATTTACTTATTAAAAACCGCAAAATTAATGATGGCAAGTGCGAAAATAGGTGCAATTTTGGCTGGCGCGGACGAAAAAATAATATTGTGTGCCGAAAATTACGGTAAGAATATTGGGTTAGTATTTCAGCTTGTTGATGATATTTTAGATAATGATTTTGAAAAATTAAAATTTTTTGGAGGTAAAGAATATGCCTCGGATTTTATAAAAAAACTTACCGAAAATGCGAAAAAATATCTTGATAAAATAGGAGGAAAATCGGAATTTTTAAAGGCTTTTTCGGATTATTTGGTGTCAAGAATTGCATAAATATGATATAATTAAATAGTACTACTTTTAATAAATAAGAAAGAAGCACTTAAAATGAAAGATAACGACCAAATAAGCGAAAACACTTTGCTCAGTAAAATAGAAAACCCAAAAGATTTAAATAAAATAAAAAATCTCGACATACTTTGCAATGAAATAAGAAAAAAATTAATTGAAGTTGTTTCAAATAACGGAGGACATTTAGCTTCTAATTTGGGTGTTGTGGAGTTAACGGTATCGCTTTGCAAAATTTTTAATAGTCCAGAAGATAAAATCGTTTGGGATGTAAGCCATCAAAGTTATGTGCATAAAATGCTTACTGGCAGACTGGATAAAATAGATACCATAAGAAAAGAAAATGGAATTTCCGGTTTTACAAACAGAAAAGAAAGTCCATACGATGCATTTACTCAAGGGCATAGCAGCGCTTCGATTTCTGCTGCTCTTGGCCTTGCAAGTGCAAAAAAGATAAATAAAGAATCGGGCCATACAGTAGCGGTTATTGGTGATGGAGCATTAACTGGTGGCCTTGCATATGAAGGGCTTAATAACGCTGGAAGATTTAAAAAAAATTTTATAATTGTTTTAAATGATAATCAAATGTCGATTTCTAAAAATGTTGGGGCAGTTGCCAGATATTTAGCCGCAGCCAGGATTAGGCCCTCTTATATGAAAGCCAAGAATGCTATGGAGAAAGTGCTAAATAAAACCAGTATAGGCATTCGTATGAAAGAGCTTATGAAACATTTTAAATCTGTTGTGAAAAAAGTTGTTAATCCAAACAATATTTTTGAAGATATGGGCTTTGTATATTATGGGCCAATTGATGGGCATAATTTAAAGCAGTTAGAAAAAGCTTTTATTATAGCTAAAAGTCTTAATAAACCTACTGTAGTGCATGTTATAAAAACAAAAGGTAAAGGTTATAAACCCGCTGAAGAAAATCCGGGAATTTATCATGGCGTTTCATCTTTTGATGCTAAGGCAGGGGTCAATTCCAGCGGTAATTCTCAGACATTTTCAAGTGAATTTGGAAGGGCAATGTGTAAAATCGCAGAAAAAAACCCTAAAGTTTGTGCTATAACGGCTGCAATGACGAGCGGAACGGGGCTTAAAGAATTTAAAAATAAATATAAAAAAAGATTTTTTGATGTTGGCATAGCGGAAGAACATGCTGTAACTTTTGCCGGCGGTTTGGCTGCAGGAGGGATGGTGCCTGTAGTTGCGGTTTATTCAACATTTTTGCAGCGTTCGTATGACCAAATTATTCACGATGCAGCTTTGCAGAATTTAAAAGTTGTTTTTGGAATTGACAGAGCAGGATTAACCGGAGAAGACGGCGAAACTCATCAAGGAATATTTGATGTGCCGTTTTTAAATACTATTCCGGATATTAAAATATATAGCCCAAGTTTTATAGAGGAAATGGAACCGATGCTAAATTTGGCTATTAATAATTCTAAAAATTTGGTAGCTATAAGATATCCCAGGGGCACGGAATTTAGAAAACCGGGTGATTTTGCATATACAGGAAATAATTTTGATATTTACGGTGAAAAAAATGCAGAAACACTAATTGTTACATATGGCAGGCTTTTTTCGAATGCTATTATAGCCCAGCAAGATTTGGATGGACTTGGTATAAGAACAGATGTTTTAAAGTTTAATGTTATAAAACCTATAGACGGTGAAGCAGTAAAACAAATATTAAAATATAAAAACGTTATATTCTTTGAAGAGTCTTTTAAATCTGGAGCAGTAGCAGAAAAATTAGGTTCTGTTTTGCTTGAAAATAATTTTAAAGGTAATTATTTTATAAAAGTGATCGATGATGGCTTTGTAAAGCATGCTTCGGTGGAAAGTCAAATGAAAAAGTATAGTTTGGACTCAGACGGCATGAAGGAATATATAACAAAAAAATGTTACACCAGCTAATAATAAAAGTCGCCGGTGTTTTTATTAGGCATTTCCAGCATATATTTTACTGAGGTGAATTATGCTTGGATAAACTAAAAATAATTAAAATGATGGAATACTGTGGAATATCATACCGAAATGATCAGCCGGAAGATAAATGTACAAAACTGACTGTAATTAACGATAAAGCAACGGATGTCCAGTGTTATATAAGAATAAAAGAAGATTCAGCAGTTATCACATTTAGGGGTTCAGATTCCAAAAAAGATTTAAACACAGATTTTAAATTTTGGAAAACTGTTGTGCCGTATAAAAATTATAGTTCTCGCATTCGAGTTCATGCGGGGTTTATAAGCACATATAAATCTAAAAATGTTCGTGGAAAAATTCACCAAATTATAGATTCTTCTGTTAAAAAAGTTTGTGTTACGGGCCATTCTTATGGAGCGGCGTTGGCAATTTTATGTGCTATAGATTTAGAATATAATTACCCTAAAAAAGATTACGAGGTTATAGTTTTTGGTTGCCCAAAGGTAGGCAACAGGGCGTTTAGAAATTCATATAATTTAAGAATTTTTAAGACTTTGCGTATTGAAAACAGGGGAGATATAATCCCAAAAATACCTTTTTCAATTTTGGGATATCGTCATGTTGGCTGTGGTTTAAAAATAAAAAAACCGGGCTTTTATAACCCGTTTTCTTTAAAAAATCATGCGATCCAGGAGTATTATGCTGCCATATGGGGTGTTTAAGGTGTTTTATTAGATTTGCTTTTTTAATATTAATTTTGGCATTTTTTGCGGGTTTGGTTTTACTTGGTTTTGTTTTTTTAAAGTTTTTGACCTGTTATTTTTTCCCTGTAATTCTTAAATGCTGTCTCGTTTTTGTTCTCTTGTGGATAATAATACTTTGTATTTTTAATTTCTTCAGGTAAATATTGTTGCGGTGTCCAGTGATTTTTAAAGTCATGGGGATATTTATATGTTTGTAAGTTTTCCTTGTCGACTTCTTGGCCATCACAGTGAATGTTTTGCAGGTGCCTTGGTGGCATAAATATTTTTCCGTTTTGTATGTCTTTTAGCGCTGTGTTTATAGCTTTGTATGCAGAATTGGATTTTGGCGACAGTGCAACTAGTATTACACCATCAGCTAAAGGAATTCTTGCTTCAGGCATACCTACTTGTAAGGCAATATCTACTAATGCTTTAACCTGTGTAAAAATATTGGGGTGTGCAAGGCCTACATCTTCACACGCGCAAACGAGAAGTCTTCTGCATGCTATCATTAATTCTCCCGCTTCTAAAAGTCTTGCTAAATAATAAATAGCGGCATCCGGATCTGAACCTCTTAATGATTTTTGAAATGCTGAAATCAAATCGAAATGGTCATCTCCGGTGTTGTTGTACGAATGCGAGTAACTGTTTGTAAGTTCGCCGAGTATTTTTTCTGAATTAATAGTAGTTTTTTCGCCGTTTGTTTTAGAGGACAAAAAACATATTTCAAGCATATTTATAGCTCTTCGTACATCTCCCGAAGCATTTGAAGAGATTTTGTCAATAAGCTCTTTAGAAATAGAAATCTTAGTTTTGTTTTCTGATTCCAAGAATTTTATTCCTCTTTTTATTGCTTTTTTTATTTCCTCTTTTGATATAGCTTTAAACTCAAATACTTGGGCTCTGCTCAGAAGTGCATTATATACATAAAAATAAGGATTTTCTGTTGTTGAAGCAATCAAGGTTATTTTTCCGTTTTCCGTGAATTCCAAAAGCGATTGCTGTTGTTTTTTGTTAAAGTACTGTATTTCATCAATGTAAAGCAAAATGCCGTTCGGGCAGGTTATGGGGTTTATTTCGGATATTATATTTTTAATGTCGGAAAGAGACGCAGTTGTGGCATTTATTTTAAATAGCCTTTTGTTTGTTTTTTCTGCAATTATATTTGCAGTTGTGGTTTTACCTGTACCCGGTGGGCCGTAAAAAATCAAACTCGGAATATTTCCGTTTTTTATTAAGTTTGAAAGCAAGCATGATTTTCCCAAAATGTGTTCTTGACCAACAATATCTTTGAGAGTTTTTGGCCTTAATTTTTCTGCAAGAGGTATTCCCATAAAAGTATCTCCATTTTTTTATATTTTTTTAATTTACAAATTAGGCTTAAATATATTATAATTAATCGTAGCGAATAAATAAAGATTATTTGTAAAAAAAGAACGGATGTTGAAAAATTATGGTGAATTGGGTTATTGTAGGAGAATGGTTTAATGCAGTTGTTTTGTGGTGGTGCGATCCGTGGAATTTTCTTTCGGGAGTAATGTCGCTTATTGCTCTTGCCGGAACAATTATGAATGCAGAACGCAATAAATGGGGATTTGCGTTTTGGCTTATTTCCAATTTGTATATGACAGTCAGATTTTTTATAATAGGCGAATATGCTCAAAGTGTACTATTTTTTGCTTATTTTATACTGGCTATAAAAGGCGTTTTTGTTTGGACTAAAAAAGAACAAAACGAAGTACATTTGCCGGAAAAAAATGAAGAAAATATAGAAGTAAATAATCCGGAAAATAACTAAAATGGAAGTTTTATTACATACTTGTTGTGCACCGTGTTCGGTTAAATGTATAGATGTTTTGGAGAAAGAAAACTTTAAACCCGTAATTTTCTGGTATAACCCAAATATTCATCCTTACACGGAGTACAAAAGCCGAAGAAATACTCTTAAAGAATACGCAAACGAAAGAGGTCTTGAAATCATTGTAGAAGATGATTATGGTCTTAGAGACTTCATAAATTTAATGTATCCGGATTTCGAAAATCGCTGCGAAAAATGTTATACGGTTCGCTTGGAAGAAACCGCAAAATATGCAGCGGAGAATAACTATAAATATTTTTCTACAACGCTTCTTATAAGTCCATATCAAAGGCATGATTTAATTATTGATGTAGCAAAAGACGTTTCTAAAAAATATGGTGTAGAATTTTTGTACAGGGATTTTCGCCCGTATTTTAGAGAAGGTCAAAAAATAGCAAGAGAATCCGGAATGTATATGCAAAAATATTGCGGTTGTATATTTAGCGAAGAGGATAGGTACTTAAAAGCGAATAAACGCTAGGGTGATTATTTTGAAAATCAGAAAAATATTAAAAGAAGAAATGGAAGAAGCGTTGGGTTTAGTTTGGCGGGTGTTTTTGGAGTATAGAACTTCGGATTGTACCGAAGAAGGTATAAAAGAATTTAAAAAAACTATTGATGATGAATCTTGGGTAGAAATAAGAGATTTTTACGGCGCTTATGACGAAAACAATAAAATATTGGGTGTTATATCCACAAAAGATACTAATCATATATCGCTATTTTTTGTTGATGGGAAATTTCAAAATCAGGGAATAGGGAAAAGTTTGTACAACAAAGTAAAATTATTAAACAAAAGTGGCTTTTTTACAGTAAATTCTTCTCCGTATGCTCATGAAATATATAAACATTTGGGGTTTAAAGATACCGATATTATACATTGCGTTAACGGAATTAAATTTTATCCCATGAAAGCAAGTTTTTAAACGAAAAATAAAATAAAAATTAGCGCCTAAATAATTTTTAGGCGCTTTTTTGAATATGTAATTTAATTTGTTAGATAAAATTTTATGAGTGTTTTTAATAATTCATCTCTATCTATTTTTTTAATAAGATTTCTGGCATCTCGGTGAGTGGTAATGTAAGTTGGATCTTCCGAAAGAATATATCCAACTATTTGGTTTATTGGGTTGTATCCTTTTTCAGAAAGAGCATCGTATACCAAAGTGATAGTATTTTTGATGTTTGTTTCTTTGTCATTTGTCAAAGAAAACGTTATTGTTTTATCAAAGTTGTCCATTGGAGCCATTTTAATCACCTCTAAAAATTAAAATTTAAATATATAATACATTTTTATTAAATAAAATTCAATACCCAAATTTTATATTAATTCTTTAATGGCGTCCATAGCCAAAAAATAACTGTTTTTTCCAAATCCTATAATTTGTCCTACGCATACATCAGAGATTACACTGTGCTTACGAAAATCTTCTCTTGCAAAAATATTTGTCATATGAGTTTCGATAAATGGTATTTTTATAAATGAAATTGCATCTCTGAGAGCATAGCTGTAATGCCCTAAAGGACCAAGATTTACAATTCCACCTTCATATTTGTTTTTTGATTCATGGATTTTGTCTATTAAAGCACCTTCCCAGTTACTTTGAAAAACTTCGCAATTTAGCCCGATTGATTCGCCGTGGGAAATTATTTGATTTTTTATGCTTTCTGCTGTTTCTTCCCCATAAATACCTTTTTCGCGTAATCCTGTCATATTTAAATTAGGGCCAAGGAGTATAATTATATTTTTTTTTCTCATTTTTCTTTCTCCTGTAAATAGAATTTAAATTATAGAGTTAAGATTTAATTTACTACTATTTTTTATTTTTTTTCTTAT
>JAFRKM010000049.1 GCA_017431755.1 Clostridia bacterium | reverse complement strand
TCCATTATGATTTAAATATGCATCAATTTCCGAAACAAATGCACTTCTCACTGCTTTTTCCGGCGCACCACCATGCTCTAAAAAGCTTGAATTATGGTAATATTCCGCCAAATTTATTTTATTCGAAAAAGCCATAGCAACATTAACCTTTAATTTATAAAAAGGTTTATCTTCCCTGTCTTTAACTTTAGTTTCAAGTGCCCAATTTTGCACAGGCGTTAAATAATCTTCTCCCAAAAGTTCTGCAGCATAATCTGAAATACCATTTTGATATAAAAACTCTTGCTCTTTAAACCCATTTTCATCTTGATATTTCAAAACAAATTTTATTCCGGCGTTTACAACTGCTTGCCGCTTTAAAACATCCGCAAAGTATTCATACGGAATAGAAATATCAGTAAAAACACTTAGGTCGGGTTTCCATTTTATTTTTGACCCTGTATCTCTACGCTTATATTCCTCTTTTTGAAGGCCGCCGATGTTCTCGCCTTTTTCAAAATGAAGTTTATAAATAAATCCGTCACGCTTAATTTCAACATCCATATACTCCGAAGCATACTGAGTTGAGCAAAGCCCCAGGCCGTTTAATCCCAAAGAATACTCATAGCTTTGCTGATTTAATGTATTATACTTCCCGCCGGCATAAAGCTCGCAAAAAAGAAGCTCCCAATTATATTTTTTCTCTTTATTATTAAAATCAACGGGAATTCCTCTGCCTTTGTCTTCTATTTCAATAGAATTATCTTTAAAGCGAGTAATTTTTATTATATTTCCGTGGCCTTCTCTGGCTTCATCTATGGAATTCGAAAGTATCTCAAAAACCGAATGCTCGCAGCCTTCTATTCCGTCTGAACCAAAAATAACACCGGGGCGTTTTCTAACTCTGTCGGCACCCTTTAAAGAAGATATACTCTCGTTGTCGTATTTTTTTATGCTCATGCTTATCTCCTTATTATTACATATAGTTAAACTAGTTAATTATACCTTATTTTTAAGTATAGGTCAAACTGACTCAAAATATTTATTTTGTTGATTTTTTCGTATTTTTTAAAATTCTACTTGATATTTATATGCATATATGTATAATGTGGGTAGGGTTATATTCCAACCAAAAATTTTTTATATAAAGAAGAGGATACCTATGACAAGAGAATTAAAAGCAACAGACATTAAACCGGCAATGGAACTGGCAACAAGCTCAACAAAAAACCTGGTAATCGCGGGAGTAAATGGCGATGAGGATTTCCCGAAACTTTTAGCAAAATACACATGGACGGGAACATTTGATTACAACATGGCACTTATAATCGTGGCATTTTACGCCTATTGTATGAAACAGGGAAACTCGAATCTTAAAAAATTTGGAGTTAGTGTAAGGCAAAAAGGTAGCAATTCAAGCAAACTTTTTGAATATTTAGGAAAAGGAAACGGCAAAAAAGTTAAAGACTGCATGGGACAATATTTTAAAGTCTCATTGGATACAGTATTAAAAATAGCGCTTCCTGATTCTGACAATGAGAACAAAAAGAAAAATGAAGACAAAAGAAAAAAATTATAAAAAGTTTTATTAATCGAGCCGGGAAGATAACTCCGTGGAGAGAGCGCGCTAATGAATCACTTATAAATACTGTAATAGAGACATTAACCGATAAGAACAACAATTTAACTCTTATTGATGCCGTAAAACATAATGATCCGGAATTGGTACAACTTTTACTGGACAAAGGCGCTGATCCTAATATTAAAAACGTCCTTGGAAATCCCCCTTTGTTTTATATTCCATTAACATATGACCGCCGTAGAGATCGAGAACTTGTGGAGTTAATGCTACAACATGGTGCCACATGGTGCCCATCCTTTTACAGAAAATGAAACGAAAAAGTGTCCGATATGCTGGGAAACATTTGACCCCCGCAACCTTTGTTGTATTTTTAAGTGTCCAAAATCTACAGAATATCCTTTTGGGCATTACCTGTGCAATGACTGTGCTCAGAAACTATTAACCGATAATGGCGAAAACACCATATGCCCTACGTGCCGTAAAGAATTAAAACCCCATAATTAAAACATATATATTAATCCCAACAGCAAAATATTTATTTTGTGGTTTTTTTATATTTTTACAAATCACCTATTGACATTTATATATATATATAAGCATAGCTTTATATAGACTATAAAATTTAATTTTTAAGGAGATGTATAATCATGGCAATTTTAAAAGAACAAGACATCACACAAGCATTAAAACTGACAACAACTCAGGAAACAAAAAAATTAGTTCTTGAGGGAGTAAAAGGTAGCGATGATTTTCCGGATCTATTAAAGAATTACAAATGGGCAACTGCAAAACCTTATGATATAGCATTAATAATTATTGCCTGCTATACTTACTGCATCAAATCACAAGATTCATCTCTTAAGAAATTTGGCAAAACCGCAAAAAGCCAAAGCAATGACTCATTTAAATTGCTTAACTATTTACTTAAAGGCGATGATGCAAAAGTAAAATCACTTATAAAAAAATGTTTTCCTGATCCAATGAATACAATACTGGAAATAGTTATTTCCAGCGAATCTGAAAGAAAACTAATTATAGATAACTTTTTCAAACAGACCGAAAAATTTAAATCTTCAGATTTTGATGAAAGAAAAAAAGTATGTATAGAAAACATGATTTATATACTAACCGATCAAGAATTAAAACAAATTGCAAAAGATTTCGCAAAAAATAAAGAAGCCGCAAAAAAAGCTGCAAACATTGTGCCATTAAAAAAACAATTAACAAAAGCTTTAGAATCAACGAATTTAAAAACTGTACAACAAATAATTGAAAATAATCCAAACTTTGTAAATGCGAAACTTCCCCCTTATGGTCAAACACCTTTGCATTATGCAGTAGACAACAGACGTTGGGAAATAATAGACTTACTGCTACAACACAACGCTAATCCTAATATACAAAACAACGACAACAAAACACCTTTGCATATTGCAACAGAATACGCAGATCAAAAAATGGTAGAACTACTGCTACAACATGGTGCTGACCCTAACATACAGAACAACAACAACGATACACCTTTGCATTTTGCAGCAAGACAAACTAGATATCTAAAAATAATGAACTTACTGCTACAGCACCACGCTAATCCTAACATACAGAACAAAGAAGGGCGCACACCTTTGCTTATTGCAACAGAATACGAAGAGCAAGAAATGGTAGACTTACTGTTACAACATGGTGCTAATACTGAAATACAGGAAGGCCGCCATGGGTTCACACCTTTGGATTTTGCAGTAATAAACGGATATCGAGAAATAGTAGACTTACTGCTACAACATGGTGCTGACCCTAACATACATGACAACTATAACGATACACCTTTGCAT
>JAFRKM010000048.1 GCA_017431755.1 Clostridia bacterium | reverse complement strand
ATAAAAGAAGGATTTAAAAATATATGGGTTAATAGAATCATGTCAGCAGCTTCTATGTTGGTTATGATTTGTTGTATGATACTTACTGGTGCTGCAGTATTGATTTCATATAATGTTAATCACGCCCTTAAATCAATAGAAAACCGTAATAGTATTACTGTATTTTTAAATAAAGAAATAACTCCGTCGCAAGCTTCATATGTCGGCAGGAAAATTGAGAATGTTAGTAATGTAATAAGTTGTGAATATTATTCAAGTGGACAAGCTGCAGAAAAGTATAAAGATGTTTTAGGATCTCTTTATGATGCGGTTTGTGAAGAAGATAATCCTTTCCCGGAATCATTTCATGTTACAATGAATGATTTATCACTTTATGAAAGCACAGTTGATGAAATCAAATCGATTCCAGAAGTAGATTCTATTGGAGATCGTAGTGAAACGGCACAAAAGCTTTCTAATTTGAGTAAAACTATTGCAAGGGGAGGTATTGCAGTTATTTGTTCACTAGGTTTGGTGTCGTTATTTATAATTTCTAATACAATTCGCATTTCAATGCACAGCAGAAGATTTGAAATAAGCATAATGAAATCCGTTGGTGCAACAAATCGCTTTATTCGTGCCCCGTTTTTAATAGAAGGGATAATTATTGGACTTGTTTCTGCGGTGATTTCAACTTTTATCTTGGGTAGTGTCTATAATGTAATATGGGAATTAATTGAAGGAGTTGTACCGTTTGTAGGTGTAAGCTTTGAAAACATTTTCTGGAGAGTAATGGGGGGATTTGTTGCTACGGGTATGTTCTTTGGTATAATAGGAAGCTCAATTTCAATAAGGCGTTATCTTTCTAAAGAAGGCGGTGATGTCGTTGCGTGGTAAAAGATTAGTAAAATCATTATTATTAGTTGCAGCGTCAGGTGGTTTGCTTTTTAGTAATTTTTTTGGATCTATGGTTATAAGATCTGTGCCTAATGAATCTAAGAAGGCTGAACTTCAAAAGAAAAAAAAGGAACTTGCAGAAGAGCTAAAAAATGCAAGTGCAGAAGTTTCTAAAGAAGCCCAAAATAAAGAATCTTTGGATAAAAAAATAAGTATTGTTAAAAATCAGATAGACGTTTCAAATAACTACATAAATTCTCTGGATGGGGAAATAATGACTCTCAGGGATCAGATTGATGATATAAAAGATAATATGGATAAAAAAATAGTTACTTTGAAAAAAAGCTTAGTTTCTATTTATAAGGCTGGAGATACATCAACAATAGATATTATTTTAGGTGCGAAAGATTTTAAAGATTTTTTAGATAAGGTAGATATTGCAAAATCAATAAGTAAGCATGTAAAAAATCTTGTTAATGATCTCAAAAATGATTTAAACACTGTGGAAGAAAAAGAACGCGAAATAAGTAAAACTAAAATCGATCAAGAAAAAGAAAGAGAAAATCTTAAAAAAAGCCGTGCTGGTTTACAGGTTTTGGTTGATAAAAGTGAAAAATTATTAGGCGAACTTAAGGGCGAAGAGAAAGAAGTAAAAAATAAGATTAGCCAAAATGACGCAGAGGTAAAAGCACTAGATGCGGAAATCGCAAGATATTATGCAGAGCAAAAGAAAAAAGAAGAAGCCGCAAAAGCTGCTGCAGCTGCTGCAGGACATACGTATACTTCGGCAACTCCGACATCTGGTGGCAAATATATGTGGCCTTTGCCTGGGTATCATAAAATAACCTCAGGTTTTGATGATGTATATCAGCGTAGTGGCCCTCATGGTGCTATAGATATAGCTGGCGCTGGTGTTTATGGCGCACGTGTAGTAGCGTCTGCTTCTGGTACGGTTGTAAAAGCGCAATGGTTTGGAGGATATGGTAATTGTGTTATTATAGCACACGATGGAGGAGCTATGACATTATATGGGCATCTGAGTAGTATCGCCGTGTCTGCTGGGCAGACGGTTTCCCAAGGCCAAGCCATAGGTAATGTTGGTAATACCGGGCATTCATTTGGAGCGCATCTGCATTTTGAATATCGCGTTAATGGTGTAAGAAGGAATCCACGCGAAATAGTTTAGTGTTATTTGTTTGGAAAGGGGGTGAAATTAGATGAGAATGTTAAATAAAAACAGCTCCCATGTATTGGTGTTTGTAAGATCATTGTTTTTGGTGGCAATATCAGGTTGCTTGCTTTTTAGTAATTTTATTGGCCTTTCCGGTGTAAAAGCGTTGTCAAATCAATCTAGGAAAGCTGAACTTCAAAGGGAAAAAAAGGAACTTGCAGAAGAACTTAGGAAAGCAAATGCAGAAGTTTCTAAAGAAGCCCAAAATAAAGAATCTTTGGATAAAAAAATAAGTATTGTTAAAAATCAGATAGATGTTTCAAATAACTACATAAATTCTCTGGATGGGGAAATAATGACTCTCAGGGATCAGATTGATGAGAAACAAGAAGATATGGATAAAAAAATAGTTAATTTGAAAAAAAGCTTAGTTTCTATTTATAAAGCTGGAGATACATCAACAGTAGATATTATATTAGGATCAAAAGATTTCGAAGATTTTGTAGATAAGGTAGATATAGCAAAATCAATAAGTAAGAGTGTAAAAAATCGCATTGATGATCTTAAAAGCGATCAAAGTATCATAGAAGAGAAAAAACAAGAAATAAATAAAACTAAAATCGATCAAGAACAAGAAAGAGAAAATCTTAAAAAAAGCCGTGCTGGTTTACAAGTCCTGGTTAATAAAAGTGAAAAATTATTAGGTGAATTGAAGGACGAAGAAAAACAAGTAAAAGATAGAATTGATCAAAACGATTCACAGATAAAAGCAATAGATGCGCAGATTGAAAGATATTATGCGGAACAAAAGAAAAAAGAAGAAGCTGCAAAATCTGCCGCAGCTGCTGCAGGACGTACATGTACTCCAGCGCCGCCGGCGTCTAGTGGTAAATATATGTGGCCTTTACCTGGGTATTATACAATAACTTCAGGTTTTTATGATACATATCTACGCAGTCGTCCTCATGGTGCTATAGATATATCCGGTGCTGGTGTTTATGGCGCAAGAATAGTGGCATCTGCTTCTGGTAAGGTTATATTTACTAATACTGCCGGACGTGGTGGAGGTTATGGACTGTACGTTATTATAGACCATGGTAATGGAGTTTCTACTTTATATGCACATATGAGTAGTGTTGCTGTGTCGGTGGGTCAAAATGTTTCTCAAGGTCAAACAATTGGTAATGTTGGTAACACAGGGATTTCAACAAATCCACATTTACATTTTGAATACCGCGTTAATGGTGTAAGAAGGAATCCACGCGAAATAGTTTAATGTTAAAATTTTTAGAGGTGTTATATTATTATGAAAATATTAAGTAAAAAAATTCAATTTATTTTTGTGTTAGCACTAACGTTTATGTTATCATCAGTAATTTTTGGAAGTAGTTTAGAGGCAGGACATGGTATAGATGTAAATGGAGAATTTGCATGGCCTGTTCCTGGGCATAATAGAGTAACTGTAGGTTTTAATGATCAAGTACTTACAGGTGTGCATAGTGCTATAGATATAGCCGATGCAGGTATTCATGGTGCAGATGTAGTGGCTTCTGATGACGGTACGGTTATATTTGCTGGAATTCGTGGTAATTATGGTAATTGTATTGTTATAGATCATGGTGATCAAATTTCTACAGTATATGCGCATATGAATGATATTACTGTAGCAGTTGGCGATAGAGTTATTCGTGGCCAGGAAATAGGTACTGTTGGTAATAGTGGTGCAGCAACTGGCTCACATCTACATTTTGAATACCGTGTTAATGACGTAAGAAGAAATCCGCTCGAAATGTTTTAATTTTATTGCTTCTTAGAAGGGTGATATTATATGAAAATATTAAATAAAAAAGTGTCGCTTGTTTTTGTAGTGCCAACCTTGTTTATTATATCGGCAGTTGTTTATTCGGTAGGTTATAAAATGGCGATGAATAAATTTAATAATATAGTTTCATATAACTACGAAAAGCATAAAATGTACTCCCTCCTTAGTGAAGAAGATTATAATATTAGAAATGATTATGTAGGATATATTGACGAAAATAAACTCCTAGAGCAAATATGTGTTGGCTATGCTAATGGAATAGACTCTCAAAGCTGCAAATTTTTCACAAATAAAGATTACGAAGAGTATAGTAAAAATCAACTTCACAAAAAAGTTAATATTACAGATATTCAAATTGATGGAGTTGGATATATGAGAATAGATAATTTTTGTTCCGGCTCAAGCAGTGTCTTTAAAGAAAAGCTAAACACGTTGATATCTACTGGGGTAAAAAATATTGTAATTGACATTAGAAATTGCGAATATGGCGATTATTCTGAAGCGATGAATGTACTTAAGTTTTTAATAAATGACAAAGAAATTGTAAGTGCAGTAAATAAAACTGGCGAAAAAGAAGTTGTATGTTCGTCGGATATTGATTTGGGAGTTAATGTTGCTGTTCTTATAAATGAAAAAACTTCTGGTCCGGCCGAAATTCTAGCATCTGCTTTTAAAGATAAAGATGATGCGGTAGTAATCGGGAGTAAAACGAAGGGAACGGCAGTTCATGAAAAATCAGTTATCATTTCAGAGGATTTTGTTTTAGTGTTTCCTGATGCATATTATGTTACAAAATCTGGCAATATTATTTTAAATAATAGTGTGGAGCCGGATGAATATGCTAAGCTTTCAGGTGAAAAAGAAAAGTTGTTTAATAAATATTCTTTAGATTATAATGACGATGATTTATTGATAAAAGCGTTAAATTATTTTAATAATTAAAGGTGTACAATATGTTAGATATGATTTTATCATTTATTTTTCCAAATAAATGTCCTATTTGTGATAATATAATTTCATATAATTCTTTAATTTGTAAATCTTGTTTGGGTAAAACTAAAAATTTAAACTTAAAAAGAGAAATATCTACAATAAAAAATAAAACTATTTATTGTGTGGCGCCATTTAAATACGATGGATTAATCAGACAAGCGATTTTGAAATTTAAATTTCAAGGAAAAATGTCATATTCAGCATTTTTTGCATATATGATGTCGCAAACAATTGAAAGGTATTACTCAGATATAGATTTTGTAACGTTTGTACCGATTTCAAATAATAGAAAAATAAAAAGAAAATTCGATCAAAGTGAAATATTATCTGAAAAAATAAGTAAAATAATAAGCACACCTTTAAAAAGAACGCTTGAAAAAATGATCGATAACTAAGAGCAGCATAATCTTGAAAGAAAATTCAGAAAACAAAATATTTTAAATGCGTACAAAGTTATTAATAAAAATGAAATTAATGGTAAAAATATACTTTTGATAGATGACGTTTGCACTACGGGTAGCACTCTTAAAGAATGTGCCAAAGTGCTGATGGACGCAGGCGCGAAAAGTGTTCAATGCGCGGCAATTACAATGGAAGACAGCTAATTATTAGCTGCCTTCTTTGTATTTTTTGCAAAAGTCTTTGATTTCGCACAAATTGCATTTGGGATTTATGGCTTTGCAAATTTCTCGGCCGTGGGCAACGAGTCTATGTGAAAAATTTGCAGATTCATTTTCTGGTACGATTTCCTTCATTAAAAATTCGATTTTAGCTGCATCTTTTAAATCGTGAAAGCCAAGCCTGCGGGTGATCCTCATAAAATGTGTATCCACAACAACTGCAGGCCTATGAAAAATCTCCGCTAAGATGACATTCGCGGTTTTTCTGCCGATTCCCGGTAAAGATGTCAACTCTTCCATGCTTCCGGGGATATTTCCACCAAAATCTTTTACGATTTTTTTAGATAGGTTTACAATATCCCTCGCTTTGGTTTTAAAAAAGCCGCAGGGTTTAACGATTCTTTCTACATCTGCAAGATTCGCTTTGGCCATGGCGTAAACGTCTGGGTATTTACTAAAAAGTTTTGGCGTGGTGAGGTTCACGCGCTTGTCTGTGCACTGGGCAGCTAGCCGCGTGCTAACAAGCAGCTCAAAAGCATTTCTGTAATCCAGTGTGCAGCGCGGATCAGGGTAATTTTTTTTAAGTATATCAATAATTTTTCGGCATTTCTCGGTCGGGCTCATAAAAATCTCCTTGTAAATTTATGTATAAATTATAACATGGGACTGAAAAAAAGTAAAAAAGCTAAAATAATTGAAAAAAATTCAAAAAATAGCTAAAATGGCACAGTTATGCGAAAAAATAGCGAAAAAAATTTGTGCAAAAGAAATAAACATTAAAAAAATATGTCAAAACAGTTGAATTGTGTCGGTTTGCAGCTAATATTTTGCTTAAATTTTGGGAATTTTGTCAAAAAAGCTTGCAAATTTTTTAAAAACTATATATTATTTATAAATGTAACCATGGATACGTGTATTTACTAGAGGGCTAATACTAGGAAAAGGAGGGAATATTTGCGGAAGGTGCTTATTTTAAGCAAAATTCGTGGTACATAACTTTTTAAATGCTCTATCCTGGTAAATGATTGCGGAAAAATAATGGAATTATAAAATATAAAATGAGGTGTTAATATGAAAAAATTTGTAAAAGAAACAAGCAAAAAATTTGCGCTTGGAGCACTTGCAATACTAGCAACAATCGGCAGCGTTTCGGCAGCGCCTGGGGATAATACTCCTACAGGTACAATTAAAATTCCACGTACTACTGCGTCGGGTGATGAGTGGGTAAGTGAGTCAGAGCAAAATTTTGGTAGTAATACAACCGCTGAAGGTACAATACCGGCTAAAGGTTATCAAACAACAACAGTTTATAACTATGAAATGAAAGTATCATGGGGCGATTTGAAATTTATTTATGACCGTGGCCAATATAATCCTAATACAAACAGACTTACTAAAAAAGTAAGGACAAATGCTTGGGCATACTGTGAAGGTGATGCTACACAAACTGATGGTACAACAAAAATGGATGGTGTACCTGTTAGTGAAGCTATACCTACTTCAACTTCTCCTCAGAATGATGGTGGTGTAAATTATTGGTGCGGTTTTGATGGTGTTAATAACCGCGTAGATGTTGAAAATTTAGGTAATGGTGATGTTACAATGAACGTCTCATGTACAGAAACCACCGCCAATGTTGGTAGTACTACAGATATGCAAATAGGTGTTCTTAACTCAGAAGGTGTTTCAACAGAACCAGAATATGATGGTTGGCAATTCACTGGTAACACAGTTGGTTATACTTTACCATCTGATAATACGCATACCGCTGCAGCTATGACATTTGCAGAGCAGCAGGGTACAGCAGCAACCACTACAATAAAGAAAGGATTTGATTTAAGTGGTGCTCCAGTTTCTGCACAGGAAAAAGCAAATCAGGTTCGTTTCTATTTAAATATTACCGGCGCACCAGGAGCTGATTTTAGTGAATTAGATGCGACTCCAGCAAGTGAAGCGGCATCACCTAGTTGGCAAGAAATTGGTACAATTAATTTATCCTTTACAGGTCTAACGACTCAATAGTTTAGTTAATTTAATAATTTAATTTGGCGGTCAAAACTGGCCGCCAAACTCTTAATTTTTCGTTTTCCTTTGCTTTTTTAAATTTTTATTTTTTAATTGGGTGATTTTACTGAGTTTAGAATTTAATCGCGAGAAAAAAGCCGCCGGCTTTGCGGGCGTTAACAATGGCAAAATTAGTGCGTGTATTTCGGTTTCTCGTTTTGCT
>JAFRKM010000047.1 GCA_017431755.1 Clostridia bacterium | reverse complement strand
GTTCCGGACGTAAATTTTATTTTATTAAATTAAATTTGTTATGGTCGGTAAAAAAGGATGGTTTTTGATATGTTAAATCACATTGGAACACAAAATATAGAAACAGAAAGGCTTTTACTTAGAAGATTTAAAGTAGAAGATGCCGAAGAAATGTTTGAAAACTGGGCAAAAGACCCGGGAAATATAAAATTTCTTTCTTGGAATGCGCATAAAGATACTAATGAAACAAGAAGCATAATTAAAATTTGGAACGAAGAATATAAGGATAACAAAACTTATAATTGGTGCATTACCATTAAGGAGACAAAAGAAATTATCGGTAGTATAGGTACGGTAGAATTTTTTGAAGATATCGAATGTGCAGAAATTGGATACGTTATTTCTAAAAAGCATTGGAATAAAGGCATTATGACGGAGGCTTTGAGAGGAGTTATAAAATATTTATTTCTTAAAGTTGGAGTTAACCGCATACAGCTAAAACATGATTTGGATAACCTGGCTTCCGGAAAAGTTATGATAAAAAATGGTTTAAAGCGCGAAGGTGTTTTGCGAGAATGTTACAGAAATAATAAAGGAAAGCTTCGCGACATGGCGATTTATTCAATTTTAAAAAGTGAATTTAAAGAGGATTTTTAATGGATAATTTAATTTCAAGTAAGGATAATTCCAATATAAAACATGTAAAAAAATTAATATCATCGTCTAAATTTCGGGCAGAAACAAAATCCTTTGTTATTGAAGGCGTTCGTATGTCAGAAGAAGCTTTAAAAAACAAAAGTAAAATTTTAAAGGCTTTTTATACGCAAAAATGTGCCGAAAAAAATCCGAAGCTTATTGCTGAAATTGAAAATAATGCTAAGCAAACTTTTTTGGTTTCTGAGAATTTAATTAAAGCAATTTCAGATGCAAAAACTCCGCAAGGAATGGTTTTAGTTTGTGAACAAAAAAGCCAAAATGAAATGATTAAGGATTTAGGAGCAAATATAATTTTGTTGGAAAACATTCAAAATCCGTCAAATTTAGGAAGTATCTTTAGAGTTTGCGATGCTTTGGGAGTAAAAGATATTTTTATTTTGGGTGATAGCTGCGATATTTATAATCCCAAAGTTTTGCGCGGAAGTATGGGTTCAATTTTTAGGCTTAATTTGTTTTTGGAAGAAAATTCTTTGGGGTGTATAAAAAACCTTAAAAATTTGGGGTATAAAATTTATGCCACCGTGCCAAAAGATGATGCTACTCATTTAGATAAAACTGAATTTTTAGGCAAATGCGGTATTATTTTTGGTAACGAAGGAAACGGTATAAAAGAGGAAACAATAAAGGTTTGTGATGGAAATATAACAATACCTATGAATAAAGAAACGGAATCTTTAAACGTTTCAGTAGCGGCGGGAATTGTAATATGGGAAATGATAAAAAGAGGGAATAAATAAAATGGAAAATAATTTGGTTTATTGGGTTTGGCTACAGCAGGCTTTAAAGCACGGAAATAACAGAATAGAGAATATAAGACTTTCGTATAGTGATATAAAAGAGTTTTATAGTGCTGGAGAGATGGGCTGGCGACTTTGTGGTTGTTTTACAAATTCGCAAATATATAATATGAACAGTTTTACTTTGGAAGAGGCAGAGATTATTCTTAAAAAATCTTATAATCTGGGTTATGACGTTATTTCTATTGAAGACGAAAGATATCCGGAATTGCTTCTTAATATCCCAAATCCGCCGTGTGTTATTTATGCTTGTGGAGATATATCGTGTTTAAAAAATTCACTTACGATTGCAATAGTAGGTACGCGAAAAGCTACCAAAAATGGGCTTAAAATTGCTTATGATATTTCTTATGGTCTTGCAAAAAATGGCGCTGTGATAATAAGCGGTGGTGCGCTTGGAGTGGATTCGGCGGCGCATAAAGGCGCAATAGACGCAGGCGGGAAAACTGTTGCAGTGCTTGGTTGTGGGATTGATTATCCTTACCTTTTAACTCAAAAAAACCTTAGAAATAAAATTTCCAAAAACGGTGCTTTAATATCTGAATATCCGCCGGGGTTTGAACCAACTGCATACACTTTTCCAATAAGAAACCGAATAATTTCTGGGTTATCTAAAGGGACTTTGATTGTAGAAGCAGGCGAAAAAAGTGGTTCGCTTATAACTGCTAATTTGGCAAACGACCAAAACAGAGATGTTTTTGTAACTCCTGTTGAAAATGGTTTTGAAGAAAAATTTAAAGGTTCTATGGCTTTAATTGAAGATGGCGCAACAGTAGTTACCTGCGCCGAAGATATTTTAAAGGAGTATAATAATCGTTTCGAAAGCGCTTTGCCGCCAATAAATTTGTATAATATAAAAAATTTAAAGATACATAAAATAAAAGAAGAAAGCAAAAAAACTAAAGAAATAAAGGAAAACCTTAAAGATGTAAAAATTCCTGAAGAATACAAAAAGATTTATAATGTTCTTCTTGATGGAAAAATGCATATAGATAAACTAAGTGAGGCTTTGGATTTGCCAATAAAAGATTTAAATTTAAAATTAATTGAAATGGAGCTTTTGGGCTTGGTTGCGGCGAGTTCCGGCAAGATGTATGAAATAATTAAAAAATAGGGTATTTATTTGTTTTTGTCTTGCGTATATAATTATTTTGAAAAAATTTTTATTTTGGATGGATAGGTTATGAAAAATTTATTAATTGTAGAATCACCGGCAAAAGCTAAAACAATAAAAAAATATTTAGGGAAAAACTACGAAGTGGTTGCTTCAATGGGGCACGTTAGGGATTTGCCCGAAAAACGTCTTAGTGTTGATGTAAAGAATAATTTTGAACCTAAATATTCGGTAATTAAAGGGAAGGATAAACTCGTAAAAGAGCTTAAAGAAAAAGCAAAAAAAGCAGATAATGTTCTTTTGGCAACGGACCCTGATCGTGAAGGAGAAGCTATTTCATGGCATTTGGCTTATATTTTAAAACTTAGTCTTGATGAAAAAAATAGGGTAACTTTTAATGAAATTACAAAAACAGGAGTTCAGTCAGGTATAAAAGAGCCAAGAGTGGTGGATATTAATTTGGTTGATGCCCAGCAAGCTAGAAGGATTTTAGATAGACTTGTGGGATATAAACTTAGTCCGTTTTTATCGCAAAAAATTCATAAAGGTCTTTCTGCGGGAAGAGTACAATCTGTTGCGCTTAGAATGATTGTTGATCGAGAAGAAGAAATACGTAGTTTTACCCCAAAAGAATACTGGAGTATTGATGCGCAGTTTATTCCAAAAGGTTCCAGAAAGAGCTTCCCCGCAGCATTTTATGGCAATAAAGATGGCAAAATTGAAATAAAAAATGAAACTCAAGCAAAAGAAATTTTTGAAAAAGCAAAAGATGCAGATTACGAAATTTATAAACTTAAAAAAGGTAAAAGAAGAAAATCTTCCGCGCCGCCATTTATAACTTCCACAATGCAGCAAGAAGCTTCTCGTAAACTTAATTTTGCAGCAAAACGTACAATGAAAGTAGCGCAGGAGCTGTATGAGGGCGTGGAAATTCCTGGTACTGGCGCCGTGGGTTTGATAACCTATATGAGAACGGATTCATTAAGGATTTCCGAAAGTGCGATATCTGACGCAAGAGAGTATATTTTAAATAAATGGGGTAAAAAGTATTTGCCTGATAAACCAAGAGTTTTTAAAACCAAAAAGAACGCCCAGGATGGCCATGAAGCTATTAGACCGACTATGCCAAATATGGAGCCAGATAGCTTAAAAGCTTCGCTAAGCAGTGATCAATATAAACTTTATAAATTAATTTGGGATAGATTTATTGCTAGTCAAATGGCAAATTGTATTCAAAATACAACTCAGGTGGATATAATATCTAAAAATAAAGAGCAGTACATTTTTAAAGCTTCTGGATATACCGTGGATTTTGATGGTTTTACTATTCTTTATACCGAAGGAAAAGATATAAAAGAAGAAAAAGTCAAAGCACTCCCGGAACTTGAAGAAAAAATGGCTCTTAAATTAAAAGATATAAACCCAAATCAACATTTTACGGAGCCTCCAGCTAGATATACAGAAGCTTCGCTTATTAAAGCTTTGGAAGAATACGGTATTGGTAGACCGTCAACTTACGCTTCAATTATTTCTACTATTACTTCTAGGGAATATGTAAGAAAAAAAGAGAAAGCCCTTTACCCAACGGAGCTTGGGGAAGTTGTTACTAAGCTTATGAAAGACCATTTTGACAAGATAGTTAACCTTAAATTTACAGCACAAATGGAAAATAATCTTGACGAAATAGAAGAAGGAAAAAATAATTGGGTAAAAACGCTTGAGGAATTTTATGGCGATTTTGTAAAAGTTCTCGATAAAGCCAAGAAAGATATGGAAGGCGTTAAAATCACTCTAAAAGAAGACGAAACAGATGAAATTTGTGATAAATGTGGTAAACCTATGGTTGTAAAATATGGTAGGTTTGGTAAATTTATTGCTTGTTCTGGGTATCCTGATTGTAAGAATATTAAAAAAATTATTAATAAAATAGGGGTTAAATGTCCAAAATGCGGCGGAGAAGTCATAATGCGCAAAAGTAAGCGCGGGCGTGTTTATTATGGGTGCGATAATTATCCTAAGTGTGATTTTGTTTCTTGGGACGAACCAACCGCAGAAAAATGTCCAAAATGCGGTGAAATTCTCTTTAAAAAGAATACTAAAAAATTAAAAATATATTGCCAAAATAAAGACTGTAGCTACGAAAAAAGTGAATAATTAAAAGAGGTTACTTTAAAAAGTTAAATTGAGAGGAAGTAATATGGGAAAAACAATAAATGTGATTGGTGCTGGTTTGGCGGGTTGTGAAGCTGCATGGCAAGTGGCAAACAGGGGAATAAAAGTTAATTTATATGATATGAAGCCCATAAAGTTTTCTCCTGCTCACAAAAGTGAAAATCTGTGTGAGCTTGTTTGTTCCAATTCGTTTAAATCTTCACAGATAGATAGCGCTGCGGGCCTTTTAAAAGAAGAAATGCGAAATTTGAATTCATTGGTGGTTTCTTGTGCAGACGAATGTAAAATACCGGCCGGTGGAGCTTTGGCAGTAGATAGAGAAGATTTTTCTTTTATGGTTACCGGTAAAATAAAAAATCACGAATTAATAAATTATATACCAAAAGAAATAACAAGTATTCCAAAAGAGGGTATAAACATAATTGCCACTGGACCTTTAACAGCTGATGCTCTTGCAGAAGATATTGCAAGAATTTGTGGTGGTAAACTTAGTTTTTTTGATGCCGCTGCGCCGATAGTTACATTTGAAAGTGTAGATATGGAAAAAGCTTTTTTTGCTTCAAGATATGGCAAAGGTAACGGAGATGATTACTTAAATTGCCCGCTTGATGAAGAAGAATATAAAAATTTTTATAATGAATTAATCAGTGCCGAACGTGCGCCGCTCCATGGGGTAGACACAGAAAATCTAAAAGTTTATGAAGGTTGTATGCCTGTTGAAATTATGGCAAAAAGAGGTTACGATACACTAAGATTTGGGCCTATGAAACCCGTGGGTCTTACTGATCCAAAAACAGGGAAATGGCCATACGCTGCTGTGCAGCTGCGCAAAGAAAATGCAGAAGGTTCGCTTTATAATATGGTTGGTTTTCAAACGAATTTGAGATTTCCGGAGCAAAGACGTGTTTTTGGTCTTATACCGGCGTTAAAAAATGCAGATATTGTAAGATACGGTGTAATGCATAGAAATATGTTTATAGATTCGCCGCGTATTTTAAATAGGGATTATAGCTTGAAATCGAATGAAAATTTATTTTTTGCCGGTCAAATAACCGGTGTGGAAGGATATATGGAATCTGTTTCTTCAGGGCTTTTATGCGGGATAAATGCAGTGCGAAGATTAAATGGAGAAAAACCTCTTATCTTAGATTCTATTACTATTATGGGTGCGCTTGCAAAATATATAAGTGATCAATCTGTTAAAGATTTTCAGCCTATGGGTGCAAATTTTGGAATAATTTCTCCGCTTTCGGAGGTTATAAAAGATAAAAAAATGAGGTATAATGAATTTGCAAAAAGATCAATCCAGTATATTAAAAATTTAAATTAGGAGGAAGAAAATGAAAATTATAGTTGACGCTTTTGGAGGAGATAATGCGCCTTTGGAGATCATCAAAGGCAGCATTTTGGCCGCTGATGAATTTGGTTATGAAATAGTTTTGGTTGGCGATGAATCAAAAATAAAAGAAATTTGCGAAAAAAATAGTATTTCTTTGGACTCGGTTTCCATTGTGCATGCGCCTGATATAATTAGTATGGAAGACGAGCCGATGGAAATAATGAAATCTAAAAATAATTCATCAATGGCAAAAGGGCTTCAAATGCTTGCAAATGGAGAGGGCGATGCTTTTGTTTCTGCGGGCAACAGCGGTGCACTTTGTGCAGGGGCTACTCTTATAGTAAAAAGAATTAAAGGCGTGAAAAGATGTGCCTTTGCACCTGTTATACCAAAAAGTAAAGGCAGTTTTATGCTTATAGACAGTGGCGCAAATGCTGAATGCCGCCCTGAGATGTTAAGACAGTTTGGTATTATGGGATCAATATATATGAAAAATGTTATGGTAGTGGATAATCCCCGTGTCGGACTTGTAAATATCGGTACAGAAAGTACGAAGGGTGATGAGCTTAGATATGAAGCTTTTAGACTTCTTCAAGATACAAATGTTAATTTTATAGGTAATATAGAAGCCAGAGATATTCCTGCTGATATAGCTGATGTGGTTGTTGCCGATGGTTTCACAGGTAATGTTATACTTAAGCTTTACGAAGGCATGGCAAAAACAATTTTTGATAAATTTAAAAATATTTTCACTAAAAATTTTAAAGGTAAAATAGCTGCGTCATTGATAATGAATGACATGAAGAAATTAAAAAACAGTATGGATTACAATAAACAGGGCGGTGCGCCGCTTATTGGAATATCTAAACCCGTGTTTAAAGCGCATGGTAGCTCGAATGCTGAAACAATAAAAAATGCAATAAGACTTTCCGGCGAATACGTAAAAAGGAACGTTGTGGGAATTATTGCAGATGCTATTAAAGAATATAAAACCCAAAAAGAAGAAAAATAATTTGCAATTATTAGTATCAGGGGGTATATTATTTTGCAAAGTCTTGAAAGTAAACTAGGTTATGAATTTAAAAATAAAAAGCTTTTAAAAATCGCCCTTACACATTCTTCTTATGCTAACGAAAGCTGGGGGAAATATAAAAGCTATGAAAGATTGGAATTTTTGGGCGATTCAATTTTAAGTTTGGTTACGTCAGATTATATTTTTAAAAAATTTCCTAATTATCCGGAAGGAAAACTTACCAAATTAAGGGCTTTTTTAGTTTGTGAAAAGCAGCTTTGTGGCTTTTCTAAAGAATTAGAGCTTTATAAATATATTAAAGTAAGCCGTGGGGAACATAATTGCGGGGGGCAAAACAGACCTTCTATTTTGGCAGACGTTTTTGAAGCCATTTGCGCTGCAATATACTTGGATTCAAACTATAAAGAAGCGTCTGATTTTATTCTTAAGTTTATAGTCCCTGCTGCTAAAAACCCGCAAATACCTGATATTCATGATTATAAAACGGATCTTCAAGAAATAATTCAAAAAAATCCGCAAGAAATTATTGAATATAATTTAGTTGGGCAATCCGGCCCAGATCATGACAAAGTGTTTACTGTTGAGGTAAAAATAAATAACAATGTAGTGGGAAAAGGAACCGGAAAAAACAAAAAAGAAGCTGAGCAGCAGGCTGCTCATGAAGCTCTTATTTTGATGGGATATTAAAAAGGAGGTGCGCAAATGTCATTTTTTCAAAAAATAAAAGATGGCCTTTCTAAGACCAGGCAAAATATATCAAATAAAATTGAACTGGTGGTAAATTCCTTTACGAAAATAGACGAAGAGTTTTTTGAAGAGCTGGAAGAAATGCTTATACTTAGTGATATTGGGGTTGAAACCTCGGGGGAAGTATGTGATAAGCTTAGAGGAGAAATCAAAAAAAGAGGCCTTAAAGAGCCTTCTGACATAAAAAATGCGCTAAAAGAAATATTAATTGAAATTTTAGAGTGTGATAGTGAACTGAATCTTGATTCAAAACCGGCAGTAATATTGGTTTTGGGAGTAAATGGAGTAGGCAAAACAACATCAATTGGGAAAATTGCAAATGAATTAAAAAAAAGTGGAAAAAGTGTGCTTTTTGCGGCGGCGGATACATTTCGTGCAGCAGCTTCAGAACAGCTGGAAATTTGGGCTAAACGTACAGATTGTCCAATAGTTAAACAGCCGGAAGGTTCAGATCCTGCTGCGGTAGTGTTTGACGCTATTTCTTCGGCAAAAGCAAAAAATATTGACGTTGTTATTTGCGATACTGCAGGAAGACTGCACAACAAGAAAAATTTAATGGGAGAACTTGAAAAAATAAATCGCATTGTAGATCGTGAGTTGCCAAACGCTTCCAAAGAAATTTTGCTTGTTTTGGATGCTTCCACAGGTCAAAACGGATTAAATCAAGCTTCTGAATTTAAAAAACTTTTAAATATTACAGGTATAATCCTTACAAAGCTTGATGGAACCGCTCACGGAGGAATAGTAATTGCAATAAAAGAAAAGCTCGGTATACCTGTTAAGTTTATAGGTGTTGGTGAGGGGTTAGATGATTTAAGAAAGTTTAATCCAAAGGAATTTGTGGAGGCAATTTTTGATGATGGCAAATAAATACGACTACGAAAAATGTAAAGAAATGCTTAAAAAAATGCTGTCGCCGAAAAGGTTTAATCATAGTGTTAATGTTGCGTCTGTGGCAGAAGATTTGGCAAGGCATTATGGGTTAGACTCTGAAAAGGCAAAAATAGCGGGGCTTCTTCATGATATATGTAAAGAAATGCCAGATGAAGAAAACGAAAAATTAGTTTCTGAGAATGATAAAAATAGAATTTGCTCACCTAAAATTTTGCACGGTTTTGCTGGTAGTGAATATATAAAAAATAGACTTGGCATAACGGATGAAGAATTGTTAAATGCAGTTAGGTATCATACTGTGGGCAGAAAAAACATGACTACTTTTGAAAAAATAATTTCTATTGCAGATTATACTTCCCCGGAAAGAAAGTGGCCGGATGTCCGAAAAACTCGTGAGCTTGCGTACGAAAATTTAGATTTAGCGCTTCTTAAAAAGTTTTCCACTGAGATAATTTCGTGTATTAAAAAGGGGTACCGGGTTTCGCTGGATACGGTTGACGCATATAATTATTTGATTTTAAACCAAAAAGGAGACAAAAAATGAACGCACTGGAAAAAGCAAGCAAAATAAAAGAAATTTTGGACAGTAAAAAAGCACTTAATATAGAAGTTTTAAATGTGGATGAAAAAACAACTCTTGCCGAGTATTTTGTAATTGCCACAGGTACAAGCATTACTCATATACGTTCGCTTGCGGGAGAAGTAGAAGAAAAAATGGAAGAATTAAGCATTAAGCCAAATAATTTTGAGGGGAAAATGTCTGATTCTTGGATGATTTTAGATTATGGCAGTGTAATAGTAAATATTTTTTCTCCTGACGCGCGTGAGTACTATGAACTAGATAAACTTTGGAAATAAAAAGTAAAATGAATTATAGAAAGAGAGAAATTTATGAATAGCAAGTATGATTATAAAAATATAGAGAAAAAATGGCAGGATATTTGGGAAAAAGAAAATTTGTTTTGTGCAAAAAATGAATATGATAAGCCAAAGTATTATGCTTTGGTGGAATTTCCGTATCCTTCGGGTCAAGGACTGCATGTTGGCCATCCAAGGAGCTATACGGCGCTTGATATAATTGCAAGGAAAAGAAGGATGCAAGGTTATAATGTGCTTTATCCAATGGGTTGGGATGCTTTTGGCCTTCCAACGGAAAATTACGCCATAAAAAATAAAATTCATCCCAAAATTGTAACTGAAAGAAATATAGCAAGGTTCAAGACCCAATTAAAATCTTTGGGTCTTTCGTTTGATTGGAGTAGAGAAATAGATACAACAAATCCTGATTATTATAAATGGACACAGTTGATTTTCCTTAATCTTTTTTAAAACTGACTTGCCTATAAGAGTCGTTCGTTTGTTAATTGGTGTACGTCGTGTAAATGTGTGCTTGCGAACGAAGAAGTTGTTGATGGAAAATGTGAAAGATGTTCAAGTGAAGTCATCAAAAAAGAAAAATCACAATGGATGCTTAGAATCACAAAGTATGCGCAAAGGCTAATAGACGATTTGGAAACCGTTGATTATCCTGAAAGAGTTAAAACTCAGCAAATAAATTGGATAGGACGGTCAAGCGGCGCAGAAATTGATTTTGAAACAAATATGGGGCAAAATATAAAGGTTTTTACAACTCGCCCGGATACAGTTTTTGGAGTTACTTACATAGTTCTTTCGCCTGAACATGAACTCCTTAAAAAATGGGGTAAAAGCATAGAAAATTTTGTGGAGGTTAATAAGTATCAAGAAAGCGCAAAGAAAAAAACCGATTTGGAACGTTCTGAACTTGCCAAAGAAAAAACCGGTGTAAAGCTTGAAGGAATATATGCTATAAATCCTGTTAATGGAAAAAAAGTACCGATATTTGTGGCGGATTATGTTTTGGTTTCATATGGAACGGGGGCCATAATGGCTGTACCTGCTCACGATAAAAGAGATAAAGAATTCGCCG
>JAFRKM010000046.1 GCA_017431755.1 Clostridia bacterium | reverse complement strand
GGTTTTATTTTATTAATATCTACGTATACTAAAAAGGAGGTGCGTTTATAAATAAGAAGATATAGTTTATATTGCTAAAGATAAAAAGCATAATAAATTGTATAATTATATAAAAAAGCAAAACATTAAAATACTTTTTTGTGTGCTATAATAACGAAATACTGCTATATATTTTTTGTGAAACAAATTACTTTTTAATAAAAAATAAATGAATCGGAGGAAAATTATAATGAAATTAAAAAAAGTTTTAAGTTTAGCATTAGCAATTAGTAGTTTAGCTACATTATCTGGTTTTGTGACTTCAAAAGCAGTTTGTCGAGATGTTTTTAAAGATCAAGATTTTGTTCGTGAAAATCTAGATGATACTTTAGATGACATTATTGGTGAAGGCCAGGGTACTGATGAAAGTCAAGATACTGATGAAAGCCAGAATACTGATGAAAGCCAGAATACTGATGAAAGTCAAGATACTGATGAAAGTCAAGATACTGATGAAAGTCAGAATATTTTTTTCGAGAATAATGAATTACAAGAACAAGAACAAGAACAAGAAAGAATTAGACAGAGTCGCGCAATGTTTGAAGCGGAATCAAAAGTAGTGGCAAGGATAAAGGGCCATCGCCGTACGAGAAAACTTTATAACCTTGTTATATCAAAAAAATCTTTGGCGCCAATGAAACGCGGGGGAACTTTGGGTGCAAATATAAGTTATATTGAAAATATGGTTAATAATATTAATGACCACATTGATTTTATTGCATTATATTGTGGAGTTCCGGAAAGCCGTGTTAATGAAGTACACAAAATGCGTTTTAGAAGTGCTTGCAATGAGATTTTAAATTATGCTAATGAGTTTACTGCAATAATTAGAAATGAAGATAAAGGTAATGTTTTAAATCGCATTAACTTAATCCAAATTTCTCCTTTAAATTTTGATGAGAGTGATGATGAATAATATAATTTAGTCTGTATCAATAGTAATATTTTGAAAATATGCAATTGAATGATAAAATTTGATTTTTGTATTGTGGAAAATTTAAAATTGTGATATTATATTAAATTAAGAGTGGATTTTTATAATTATCTTAAGGGGATGATGAAACTGATTAGATATTATAAAGCTATCGACGGAAAAATAAATGAGTTAGATAAATACGAAAAAGATTGTTGGATTAGTTGTATAGCTCCTAGCGATCAAGAAAAAAGTTATCTTTTATCTACTTTTAAAATAGAATCAGAAGTACTCAGAGCGTCTTTGGATGAAGATGAATCATCTCGTATAGATAAAGAAGAAAATAATACTCTTATTATAATAGATAATCCTGTTGTTAATAAATCGGGAAAAAATCTTACGTATTATACTATCCCGCTTAGTATAATTATTACTGAAGAAAATATTATTACAATATCCCTTAAAGAAACGCCAATTATAGAAGAATTTGAAAAAGGTTTGATAAAAGATACCGATCCAAAATGTAAAAATCGTTTTGCGCTTCAAATGATTCTTAGGGTAGCAAGTAAATATTTAAAATATTTGAATCAAATTAATAAAATCACCGAGCGTGTTGAAGAAGAACTGAAAAAAAGCATGAAAAATAAAGAGCTTATTCAGTTTTTAGAAATAGAAAAATCTTTGGTTTACTTTTCTGCAGCACTTAAATCTACAGGTATTATGTTGGGAAGAGTAACAAGGGGTAGGTACCTGCGGTTAGGTGAGGAAGATACAGAGCTTTTAGAAGACGTAATGATAGAAATTAAGCAGGCAACTGAAATGTCCGAAACGTATTTGAATATTTTAACTGGAACAATGGACATGCTTTCAACGCTTATTTCTAATAAATTAAACGACGTTATGAAAATTTTAGCATCTATAACGTTTATATCTTCTATTCCAACAATAATTTCCGGAATATATGGTATGAATAACCCGGGGATTCCAGGTATGGAATATGCATGGATTCCGTTTGCATTAATGGCAGTATCTATGGTTATAACGTGGGCAATACTTAAAAGAAAAAATATGATATAAATAATTAAAACAGTTGCTTTTAAGTGGCTGTTTTATCTTATTATAAAAAACTCTTTATTCAAAAACTGAATAAAGAGTTAATTTTTGCCAAGCATTTGGTTTATTTCTAAGATGTTGTTTTCTTTTATAGCGTTTCTTATTCGTGTGGAACTAACGGGGGTTTTATTATATAGAACCGGTTTGATTATTTTTACATCAATTCCAAAATCAGCACAGATGTTTTTTAAATCTTCTGCATCTGCAGTGCCTCCGCGGCCAAAATGATAATTAAACCCGCATATAGCTACTTTGGTGTTTAATTTTTCATAGAGAATTTTTTTAACGAATTTTTCTGGGGAGAAATTTTTTATTTTTAAAAAGTTTACAATGTACAAAATCTCTATTCCTAGACTTTTTAGTTTTTCTTCTTTTTCTTTTTTTGTAAATATGTTGTTTTCCGGGATTTTGGAGATAATCATTTTTGGGTTTTTATTAAAGGTAAATACCGTAGGGGTTAGATTTTGGCTTTTTAATTTTACTGTTTCCAAAATAACTTTTTTGTGCCCAATATGTATCCCGTCAAAATATCCCAAAGCCACTGCTTTAGGAAAAGAATTTTTTTCTATGTGATTATAAATTTTAATGATTTCACCGCCTTTTATACTATTTTTATGTTTTGAAATGTTTATTTATTCTGCCGAGTGTAAACATTTAAGTATTTGCATTTCGTTTTTTTCGAGGTTTGTTTTGCCCAGTCCTATGAATTTATTGTTACAAATAATTTTGTATATCTTATGATTTTTAAAAGGTGATGTGCTATTTATTCTTTCTAGCATTAATGCACCACCATTTTGAAATCTTTTTGCTTGTGATGGACTTATATTTGCGCTTTGATTGTTTTTAAACAGGTATTCAGTGGGGAAGCGGTATTTATTTTTTATTTCATCAATTGAGGAATTAAGAATAGTGTTCAGCTCAATGCTTTGAGATTTATCAAAACCATTTGAATAAATTCTTTCAAGACCTGTTAAAGTTGCGCCGTAACCCAAAAATTCGCCTATATCACTGCATAGGGAACGGATATATGTGCCTTTCGAACAAATTACTTTTAATTCTAAAGTACCTGATTTTTTATCTAAATCAAGAATTTCAATTGAATTTATTTCAATTTCTCGTGGCTGTCTTTCTATTTCTATTCCTTTGCGTGCTAGGTTACAAAGTTTTTGCCCTCCTTGCTTAATTGCCGAAAACATAGGAGGTACTTGCAAAATTTTCCCTGTGAATTTTTGCAGAGTGTTTTTTAATTTTTTTTCGTCTATTAAAAAATCTTTTTTAGATGTTATTTTTCCGGTTATATCCAGCGTATCGGTGGTTATTCCGAATTGTATTTTTGCGATGTATCCTTTTTGATTGTTGCAGGAATAAACTTGAAATTTTGCTGTTTCGCCCAAAAGAATTGGTAATACACCTGTAGCCATTGGGTCCAGAGTTCCCATATGTCCTATTTTTTTCTGACCTAATTTTTTTCTAAGTTTTGCTATAACGTCAAAAGAGGTATATCCCTTAGGTTTATTTACTATTATTATTCCGTTCATTTTACCATCCAAATTTTAATGTTAGTATATTTTTTATTTTTTCTTTAATTTTAAAAATACTTTCAAAGCTGGAAAACCCAGCAGCTCGACTATGCCCACCGCCGCTAAAATTTTTACAAAAATCATTTGCATTTATTTTGTTTGATGTTCTTACGGAAATTTTGTATTCGCCGCATGATTTTTCACGCATTGTTATACCGATATCCACATTTTCTATTGATATTGGCAGTGATGCGATTCCATCAAGTTCATTTTCACCTATATTTATTGACTTCATTTCATCTGTGGTGATGTATGTTATCGCGCATTTATTATTAAAAGAAAATTCCAAATTTTTATTTAAAATTTTTTCAGTTTCAATTTTCTTTTTTGATTTTTTTATAAACAGATTTTCATTTATCGTATCCATAGGAAATTTATATTTTAAAAGTTCAGACACTATAAAATGAGATTTTGAGGTAGTGTTTGAATATTTAAAACAGCCTGTATCAGTAGAAATACCGGTGTAAAGGCAAGAGGCAATGTTGCTGTCAATTGCTACATTCATTTCTTTTATAAGATAGTACATAATTTCGCAGTTTGCAGCGGCCGTATGGTCGATGTAAGTTATATCAGCATTTATAGTGCTTTTTATGTGGTGGTCTAAGCAAAGATTTATGCTGTTTTCAAATTTTTTTAAATTGCTTGGAATAAGCGTTTTTTCTGCAATATCCACCGAGATTATATATTTTGGATTAAAATCTTCTTCTTTGATGTTGTTTTTAAGAAAATCGAATTTACTTGGGCAATTAACATCTGTAAGAACTTTGACGTGCTTGCCGAGTTTTTGTAAAGCTGCGCATAAAGAATATGCTGATCCCAGAGTATCTCCGTCAGGATAAATATGCGTAAGAATATAAAAGAAATCATTGTTTCTTAAAGCTTCTGCTATTTTTTTAAGTGTTTCCATAAAACATTACCTCTGCTTATTTAGATAAAAGCTCATCAATTCGTTTAGACATATTAACGCCGTATTCTATCGTATCGCTTGGAATGAAAGTAAGATTAGGAATGTACCTAAGGCTAAGCCTTTTTCCAATTTCACTTTTAATAAACCCTTTGGCAGAATTTAAAACATCCACAGCTGATTTTGCAGAAGCTAACCCGTCAAGAGAGCTTACAAATACTCTGTAACTTGAGCCGTCATCCGAATTGGAAATTTTAATTATGCTTATAAATCCGCTTTTTAAACGTGGATCTTTCATTTCTCTGATTATAGCTGTTATTTCTCTTTTAATACTTTCAAAATTATGCTCAGCTCTGTGATTTGACATAAAAATCCCCTCCGAACTAATCTTCTCTGTATTCTTCCATTATAAATGCTTCAAAAATATCGCCTGTTTTAATATCGTTGAAAGATTTAAGCCCTATACCACATTCAAAGCCCTGTGCTACTTCTTTGGCGTCGTCTTTGAATCTTTTAAGGGAAGATATTTCATCTTCGCAAATGACAATTCCATCACGAACAACGCGAATTTTTGAATTTCTTGTAATTTTACCAGATAAAATATAGCAACCCGCAATGGTACCAACGCTTGAAATTTTGTAAACTTCGCGGCATTCTGCGCGACCCAGTTGTGCTTCTCTGATTTTCGGTGCAAGCATTCCTTTCATAGCGGCGGTTATTTCTTCAATACATTCATAAATAACGCGGTATAAACGCATATCCACACCGTTTCTGTCAGCAGTTTCAGCGGCGCTTGGCTCAGGACGTACGTTAAATCCTACGATTATGGCGTTAGATGCGTTTGCAAGCATTACATCAGATTCATTAATAGCACCTACTGCGCCGTGTATTACGTGAACTCTTACTTCAGGATTCGAAATTTTTTCGAGTGATTGTTTTACAGCTTCCACAGAACCTTGAACGTCACCTTTTACAATGATTTTAAGCTCTTTGATGTCTCCTTCTTGCATTTGGTCGAATAAATTATCTAAAGTTATTTTGGTTCTGCTGTTAAACTGGGCTTCTTTTAGGTTATTTCTTCTTTGTTCAACAAGCTGACGTGCAAGTTTTTCGTCAGAAACAGCGTTAACGACGTCTCCGCCTGTTGGTACGGTGTCAAGTCCTGTTATAGCCACAGGGACAGATGGACCGGCTTGTTTAACTTTTTCACCTTTGTCATTTGTCATAGCACGCACTCTGCCAACAGCAGTTCCTGCAACTACGATATCTCCAATTTTTAAAGTCCCGTTTTGAATTAGTATTGTTGCAACAGGTCCTCTGCCTTTGTCAAGTTTTGCTTCAATAACAGTACCTTTGGCTTTTCTGTTCGGGTTTGCCTTTAATTCTTTTATATCTGCAACTAGAAGTACCATTTCTAAAAGTTCATCAATTCCGGTTTTCTTTTTTGCAGAAACTTTAATACAAGGCACATCGCCGCCCCATTCTTCAGGGACTAATCCGTGTTCTGTGAGTTGCTGCATAACTTTTTCGGGGTTTGCGCCATCTTTGTCAATTTTATTTATTGCTACTATAATAGAAACTTCTGCAGCTTTTGCGTGATTTATGGCTTCAATTGTTTGTGGTTTAATGCCGTCATCTGCAGCAACAACTAAAATAGCTATATCTGTAATTTGGGCTCCTCTTGCACGCATCGTAGTGAAAGCTTCATGACCTGGAGTGTCCAAAAATGTAATGTTTTTATT
>JAFRKM010000045.1 GCA_017431755.1 Clostridia bacterium | reverse complement strand
TTATATAATGCTAGGTGTATAATTTATAAAAAATTAGCCGAAAAATTAGAATTGTTAAAACAAAAACCTATAGGAATATAAATTCCTATAGGTAAAGAAGTTTTAAATGTAGACCGATAAGCCGAATTCTGTCGTGAGTAATCATCTATCTGGACCAAATGTTGCCATACTGGTTCGTTGCCACCTTTTTTGCGCCGAGCAAGCGCATTTTTTACCAAACGGTGTTGCTCCGGTTAGGGTTTACATACCTTGGCAGTCTCCTGCAAGGTGGTGAGCTCTTACCTCGCCATTTCAACCTTACCTAAATTAATTTAGGCGGTGTACTTTCTGTTGCACTTTCCCTGAGGTCGCCCTCGGCGGCCGTTAGCCGTTAACCTGCTCTGTGGAGTTCGGACTTTCCTCATGCATCATTTAAGATGCACGCGATTACTTAGCCTACTTATATAATTATACCATAATTAATAAATTTGTGAAATGTATTTTACTTAATAACCATCGGGGATAAGTTTAACTAATTCTTTAAGAATGGATGTTATCGCCTTAAGTATTTTCGACGTTTCGCCTATTTCGTCTAATATTTTGTTAAGCCCTTTTTTAAGGAACCATAGCGCCCAGGCTTTTTTGCTATAAGATTTTTTAAATTTTTTTATTTCATTAGTAATGTTTTTACACTTTTCGGACAATTTGTCGGTATTCATTTGAATGTTGTTTAATGCTTGGTTGATTTCATCCGCTTTTTTGTTCATTTTTTTTTGAGTAAGTTTCTTGCTACTTTCTTCTAAAGATATTTTAATAGAATATTTATGTTTTATTATATCGTCTATAATTTTATCAAGATAGCTCTTAACGGTTCCGTAATCTAGTCTCCCTTGAGATAGATCTTTATACCGGGCATTTGTTTGGTAGTAAATATCGTTTATTGCGTCAGCATATTTATAAACTGATTCTCTATAAGTGCCATATTTATATTTTGAAAGCATAGAAAATTTTCTGTCTATGTTTTCACAATTTTCCATTAATTCTTTTTTTGCAGAAATTAATTCATTTAACTTTGGACTGTTATAAGTTTTTAGTTGAATGATGCTTTTTTTTGTTTGTGCTTCTTTAATTATGTTATCAATTTTTGGGAATAAGTCACCGAATATCGTCTTTTTAAAATGATCTCGAAAATCGCTAAGCTTGACGCTTAATATCTTGTAATCTTGGGAATCGTCACTGACAATCTCACTCTTTTTTTCCTTAAGTTCATTATGCGCTTGTTCATAGATTTTGAATTTTTCGTTTAAAATTCTTGCGCAGAAATCGGCGAATAGCTCGATTTTATTTGGATCTCGAGGATCTTTTAAAATATTTACTTTTTCTTTATTGTTAACAAAATCATTGAAATTTGAATCCTGTAATCCGAAACTATTTATTACACTTTTTTTATATAATATATGCTTTGTATTAAAATCATTGAAAAAAGTGTTACTTTTTTTACTTATGTCTTCGAGAGCTTTTCTTGCTTTTTCAACGTATTTCTCTAGTTCATTGAAATTAGCCGTCCCTTTAAAATACCAGTTGAAAAAGATTAACCCTTGATAATATGCTCTAATCTCTTTCCAAAAGAGTGGGGAGTTTTTTACTCTAGTACTGTGGAGTTGCGTACTCTTTGGGCCATATTTTTCAATTGCTTTTTCGATTTTATGCCAATAATCTTTTGCGCTTTTAATTATATCTGGCGGGATTTTTATTTTATTTGCTTGGTATAGAGTATTTCTTTTGAATTTGAATATTTCGTTACTATTAGGCATAATTACCACCTTCATTATATAAAATATATTTTAACGAAATAAATATATTGTATATTTTGTGATTTGTCAATATATTTTTTTGACAAATTTTTCTTGGTTATATTTATAGTGGTTAAAAAATTCCCCAAAATCCCACGATTTAAACTTTAAATCATCGCATATTTCGCTCATCGGCACCAAAACAAATGCACGCTTTTTCATTCTTGGGTGGGGCAGGGTTAAATTAGGCGTGTTTATAATTTCATTTTCGTAAAGCAATAGGTCAATATCAATTATTCTTGGTGCGAATTTATATGGTCTTGTGCGGCCCATTGATTTTTCTATTTGCAAGCATTTTTTAAGAAGATCTTCAGGATTTAAATTTGTTGAAATTTTAATGCAGCAGTTTATGTATTTGTTTTGTTTGTCCGGAGTTTCAAAAGGCTCCGTTTCATAGAAGCTTGAAACAGAGTTAATTTTAGTGTTATTAAGGCCGCCAATCTGTTTTATGGCGTGTTTTAAGTTTTCTTTTCGGTTTCCTAAATTGCTTCCGAGTGATAGTATTGCTTCGTTCAAATGTAATCACTTCTATTTCTTTTTATTTTTATTCCCACATAGTCAAAATCTTCTTTAATAGGGGCTTCTGGTTTTTTTATTGTGAATTCTATGGTTTTTATGTCTTTAAAATTATTAAAAATATTTTTTACTGTGATTTCAGCAACTTTTTCTAATAGATTATACGATTTTTCAGTCAGAGTTTTTTTGATATTTTTTATTATATCGGAATAGCTTACTGTATCGGATATTTCATCGGTTATATATCCCGCAGTTTTTTTTGTTTCTATTATTGCATCGATTATAAAATTTTGTCCGTTTTGTTTTTCTTCGTTATGCACTCCGTGATAAGCGAATATTTTTAGATTTTTAATAATTATACTGTTCATTTGCTTTTTCTTCCTTTAGTATATAGTCAGCAACTTTTACTGCCTGCACTGCTTCTTTTACGTCGTGTACTCTAAGAATATTTGCACCGCCACTTATGCAAATGGTATTTGCAGCTATTGTACCGGCGAGCCTTTCTTTTGGTGGAGGATTGCCACAAGCTACGCCGATTATTCTTTTTCTAGATAGCCCTACTAAACAAGCGTGATTTTTTAATTTTATATTTTTTAAATTCCTAATTATGTATGCATCATCAGCTTGGCTTTTGTAAAAGCCTATTCCAGGGTCAAAGCATATTTGTGACGACTTTATTTTTAATTTTTGGGCGTCTTTAAGCTTCTTTTTAAAAAATTCTTTTATATTCATATCAGGTTTGTTATGAGTTATTATTACTGCGCGGTTATATTTAGCAATAAGTGGCAGCATTTTTGGGTCTTCACAGCCTGTTACATCATTTATTATATCAACATTATATAATTCTAAACATTTTTGAGCAACTTCCGGATAAAAAGTATCAATAGAAATAGGTATATTAAGATTTAAATTTTTAAGCACTGGTTCAAGCCGCAGCCATTCTTCATCAGCAGATATTTGAGTAAATCCTGGGCGCGTGGATTGTGCGCCTATATCGATAATATCCGCGCCTTCAAATTCAATTTGTTTTGCTCTATTTATTGCTTTTTCTAAAGTGAAAAAATTTCCTCCATCAGAAAAAGAATCGGGCGTGATATTAAGAATCCCCATTATTTTAGTCTTATTTTTTAAATCGAATTTATAACTCAAATAAACTTCCCCTGTCGTTTTTTACTCATAAATTAATTTTAAAGTTATTACGTTTTGAATTTTATTTTCTAAAAATTGTGATTGTGTTGTGCTAAGTTTGTGACCATTTATAAGGTTTGTGTTAGCGTTTTTTAAACAGTCAAAATATAGTCGAGGTTCTTCGCTAAAAAGTTTTGATTTGTAGCTATCATAATTATTTTTAATCATTAAATGTATTGTTTTTTTCTTGTCTGAAGCTAAAGATACTAATTTTTTAATGATTTTTTGGCGTGTATCATCATTTAAATTTTCTATTTTTACGCTGTTTATTTCCAGATAATTTTTTTCCATAGAACTACATTTTGGAAGTTCAAAATTATATTTTTTGTCTTGAGAAAAATCGGAGCTTGCCGTTACAACGTTGTTTATAGTGTGACTTTTTTTAGTTAATTCTTCCGAAAGATTAAAATAATCATATTTTTGCAGTTCACCCGCGCAGTCCCACGTTACATCTACATGATACCACTTATTATCTATTTTAGCCACGTTCCACATATGGTCTTCTTTGTCGCGTGAACCCGTTACGGTTTGGCATCGTATACCTAATTTGCAAAGCAGTACCTGCATAGCTTTAGAGTAGCCTTCACATACAGCTTCTTTTCCTATCAGACATCCGTAGGCGGTGTATATTTTGTAATTATTAGAAGAGTCTTTTTTGTATGTACAATTATCTATTAAATAATCATGTACGAATAGTTCTTTTTCGTATTCATTTGGTTGTCTGGAAGCTTTTGCTGTTATTTCAGAAATTTTTTGGCTAAATTTTTTCGCTGCATTTTCTTTTTCGGACCTAGAAAATATAGAAGTAAGCCGAACAACTGTTTTGTTTTGGCCGCTGCTATAATTGAAAAGATTAGAAATCCAAAAAAATTCCGGATTATCAAACTGAAAAGCATATACAACTTTTTTTATTTGAGAAGTAGATAAATTTGCTCCAGAAATAGTTATTGGTGAAAGTAAATAATATGATGAATTTTTATATTTTTCATCGGTTATTTTGTCTGCATTTGCTTTTATTGCTATATAAAGCTTTTTTTCATTTGAATCATTTAAGCTATTGTAGCCGCTTGTTATAGTGCAATCGGAACTAGAAATTCCTTTGCTTAAAGTTATATTGTTTTCTGATGTTAAGTTGTTATCTATAGTCTTGTCCTCGCTTTCAAAAATATTTATTCCCAATAATGAATTTATAAAATTGGGATCTATTTGTTTTATTAAATAAAAGCTCAGTGTTAGAATCATTATAGTTGATATAAAGTAAATAGGGAATAGGTATTTTTTCTGCATAAATTATCACATCCGTTTAAGTGTTTTGCTTAAAAATTAATGTGTATTGTTTGTTCCTTTTAGCTTAACAAAAGCGAATTTATTTATAATCATGGCCACGAATACGCCCAAAAGTGTGTCTAAAACTCTTTGAATAACGTATTGTAAAGTGCTGCTAGTGCTTGATCCGGATCTGGATAAAATAACTATAATTACAACACAGCCAATTGATACTGCTTGCTTTCTGTTTATTACATTACATGTATAAACAACTATTAATATGCAAAGCGGAAGAAGAATAACTCTTATCCATTCATAAGTGGGGAACGAGCATATAGATTCCAGGGCGATATATCCGACGGTTCCGCCTATTAATGTTCCAATTATTCTGTTTATGCCTGTTTCCCAAGTTTGCGCGTATGTTTGTTCCATACAAATCACAGATGCTATGCATGCGCAGAATATATCTTCGTGGTTAAAAAACATGGATGTAAGCGCACATATTGCAACTGCTATTGCGGTTTTTATGGCCCTGAGTCCTAATTTGTATTCTTTATTGATGTTCATGTTTTAATGATGTGTTCCTTTAGGGTATGTATGTTGTATATATTTAGTATCCTTTTATTAAATTGAGCGATTCGTCATTTTCTATTAAATGTTTAACTTCGATTGTTTTAAATTCGTTTTTTGTCCTTCTTATTAGTATGTATTTAAGTCCTGAATTTATAATAAGTCTTTTGCACATAGCGCATGGAGAAGCGTTTTGTACGTATTCCTGGTTGTCCATTTCTTTTCCGACCAAATATAATGTTCCTTCAAGCATTTTTTCCCTTGATGCATGAATTATAGCATTAGCTTCTGCATGTACCGAACGGCAAAGCTCATATCTTTCGCCGCGTGGAATATCAAATTTTTTTCTAACGCACAAATCAAGATCTATGCAGTTTTTTCTGCCTCTTGGAGCACCGGTATAGCCTGAGGAGATTATTTGGTCATTATTTACTATTACCGCACCAAAATTTCGCCTTAAACATGTTCCGCGCTTTAAAACAGTTTCTGCACTATCTAGGTAATAATTTTCTTTGTTTATTCTTTCCATTTTCAAAGTTCCTTGTTGATTTTCTTTTGATTATTATCATTATCACATAAATTATATTTCTAAAAATATATTTCCAAAAAAATTATTTAAAAATTGGCTGAATTTGTTTGCCTCCAAGTGACAGTATTATAGTTTCTTCTAAAATATCAAAATTAGCAACCAGTGAATTTTGCTTTTTTTCTGGGTCATCTTGATGCATAGGTACAAAAAATATATT
>JAFRKM010000044.1 GCA_017431755.1 Clostridia bacterium | reverse complement strand
TAACCTTCTTTGCACCCTTCGACATTTTCAAGCATTTGATTTTCGTATATATCTATTCTCTTTGTGAAAAAATCGCTCATTTTTTCAAGCCCCATTTGTTTTTCTCCTTATAAAATGAAATTGAAAGCCAAATTTTGCAGTTCATTATAAAATATTCCTGCGTGATAACCATCACATGTAGCATGGTGCAGTTTTATAGAAATAGGTATCAAAATTTTATTATCTCTTTCAAAAAATTTTCCTATGGCAACAAGCGGCATTATCCATTTACCGTTTGTTCCATACATATCTATTTGAAAGTCAGTAAAACTTACCCACGGAATAGAAGTTATATCATAAAAATTCGGCGGAAAATTTTCTTTTGCGTACATACTTTGTATGCCGCTGTATTTTTCGATATCTTTTAAAGCGTTTTTATAAAACACATTAAAATCATCATCATATTCGAGCCATATACTTGTTATCGTCTTGGTATCTTCATTGAACATAGGATACCTAACATGAAGCTTATCCCACACTATTAACTCTCCATTATATTCATCCACTTTAAAACACTCATGACTATTAAGTACTTTGGAAACCAAATAAGTAAAAGTTGGATAGCAACGTAATTTATTGCTTTTTATAACATGTAAAAGATTAGTTATATCTATATTTGCAGTCATTCCAAATCTACATCTCATTTTGTTTTCTTTGTTCATGAAATAATCATAATAATGTTTTCTTTTCCAATTATCTAAATCTATTTTTTTAAAGTTACTTATATTTTCGAGTTCCATATTTATTTGCCTCCATAAAATTTATAATATTTTTCAAGATTTGAAATTATATATTCCGCATTATGATGTCCCTTAAATATATGATTCTCTACATTTACACTTTTTGATTTTAATATCTCATATAATTTTTCACAAGCTATATAAAATTTCCCCTCATCTTCATTTCCGCAGTCCAAAAATACTTTTAAATCATTAATTTTTTTATTCTCAGCAATTGTAACAGGGTCATATTTTAGCCACATTTCTTTATTTTCAAAATAACATTCATCTTCATTTTCGTAGTTTAAATCAATTGCCGGCATATGTGCTCCTATCTTTGAAAAAACGTCTTGGTGATTAAGCCCAATATGTAATGCAGCGTACCCTCCGGCAGAAATGCCACCTATATATCTTGAATTTTTGTTTTTTATCGTTTTATAAGAATTATCTATAAATGGAACAACTTCTTTTACAATATAATCTTCAAACATTCCTTTATGAATTATGCCATATTCCCCTTGAATTTCTTCATAATTTGAATTGGAGTTAATTCCTCTGCTATTTGCGATATCCGGGCAGACAATTATAAATGGATTGATAATATTATTTTCTATTAACTTATTTGCTGTTTTATCCATTTTAAGATCTTTTAAAATACTTTCATTTCCACTTCTGCCATGCAAGAAATATAAAACAGGTAAATTTATATTTTTATAATTTTTTAGAACGTATACCGATATGTTCATATTTCTTACAAGTGTTTTACTGTTTATTACTTTGGTTTCTATTTTCATAAAACTAGTTACTCCGTTTAAAATATTTTTTTAAAGAATTTATATGCATGGGGAAAAATTTTTCCGGATGAGCATCCAATAGTAATTTTATTTCGTTTGCAGGTATCCATTTTATATCCGATGATTCATCTGATTTTTCATATAATTCACCTTCCCCGGAACATATAAAAGTAAATAGTATTAAAGAATATCCTCCTGATAAATTCTGAGTAATACAAAACGGAGAAAAATCAGTAGTAGAATATAAACCGGTTTTAATTGTTTGGCATTCTTTACCGATTATACTTGTAATAGTTAATCCTGTTTCTTCTTTAACTTCTCGTTTTAGCGCTTGAAATATATTTTCAAACTCTCTTATTTTCCCGGCGGGTATTTCTAACAAACCATCTTCCGAACTATTTTTTTGCCTTTTTTGAATAAGTATGTGGCGAATACCGTTAATATCTTTTTCAATAATTGCGCCAACTGCAGGCTTGGCAAATATTTCGTTTGTCATGGATATCACCTTTTTAGTTTTAAAAAGCTATTTTATTAAATTTTTTCATTATGCGGATGCTGCTCTTCGTAGAATTCGTCACTAAATGCGCTGTAGTCGCCCACCTCTGAAGAATACATAGATTTTTTCATTATGTGAATATCGTCAGGCTTTATTATCATTCCGATTTTATCGCCCTCAGTTTGCGTTTCGGTGGTTTGTATCATCCATTTAAAACCATTAACATCTACTATTATTTCGTTATGCACGCCTTTGAATGTAACGGAAGTCACCGTCCCGGAAATATATCCACTTTCCGAATCGGTAACTTTTATGTCTTCCGGCCTTATTACAACGTCAACAGGCATCATTTTGCCAAAACCTTTGTCTATACACTTAAATTCTTTGCCGGAAAACTTAACTTTATAATCTTCAATCATTGTGCCTTCAACAATGTTGCTTTCCCCTATAAAATCGGCAACAAATGCGTTTTGCGGTTCGTTATAAATATCCGTTGGTGAACCAATTTGCTGAATTTTTCCTTTATCCATAACAACTACGGTATCAGACATAGAAAGAGCTTCTTCTTGGTCGTGAGTTACCAAAATAAAAGTTATTCCCGTTCTTTGATGTATGTTTTTAAGCTCAGTTTGCATATCTTTTCTGAGTTTTAAATCTAGTGCACCAAGCGGCTCGTCCAAAAGAAGAACTTTTGGATTGTTTGCAAGAGCTCTTGCAATAGCAACTCTTTGCTGTTGACCACCAGAAAGAGAGTCTATGTTTCTGTCGATATAGTTGCTTAAGTTTACCATTTTAAGCATTTCTTTTACTTTTTCTTTTATTTCGGATTCGCTCTTTTTTTGAATTCTAAGGCCAAAAGCTACATTTTCATAGACATTCAAATGTGGAAACAAGGCGTATTTTTGAAATATTGTATTAACCGCACGTTTATGTGCAGGTACATTGTTAATTTTTCTGCCTTTAAAGTACACATTTCCGCTGTCAGGAGTTAAAAAGCCCGCAATAATCCTAAGAGTAGTAGTCTTTCCGCATCCTGATGGGCCCAAAAGAGTAACAAATTCCCCTTCTTTTATATTTAAGCTTAATTTGTTAAGTATCTTTTCACCATCAAAAGAAATATTTATTTTGTCCAGATTTATTATTAATGACTTCATTTTGCGTTATGGCACGAAGTGCATATTTCACCACCATTTATTTAAAAGTATATTTTATCCCACTGGGGGTATCTTCTATTATTACATTCTTATTTTTTAGATCGTCTCTTATTTCGTCGGCGAGTTTCCAATTTTTTTCTTTTCTGGCGTTATTTCGTTTTTCTATAAGTTTTTCTATTTCTTCTTTGGTTATTTCCCCTGTATTTTCTTCTTTGTATAAAATTCCAAGAACATTTGTTAATTCATTAAACAAATTTAAAATATCGCTTAGTGTTTTTTTGCAAACGTTAGGCTTACCAAGAATATGCATGTTTGCATCTCTAACTAGTTCAAAAATAGCGCCCAGTGCATCAGCAGTATTTAAATCGTCATCCATAGCACTTATGAATTTATTTTTGTATAAATTTAAATCAAAAGAAAAGCTGTTTTCAACGTTATCCAAGGAATTTTTTATTGCAAAAAGCAAATTTTCTTTAAAATTATAAAGACGCTCTAAAGCAGATTTCACTGCATTATAATTTCTTCGCTAAAATTTATTGGGCTGCGATAATGCGAAGAGATCATAAGGTAACGAATGGGTTCATAGCCGTATTTTTCGGAAATTTCCCTCACTGTAAAAAAGTTTCCCAAAGATTTAGACATTTTTTGACTGTTAACATTTATGTATCCGTTATGAATCCAGTAATTTGCAAATTTTAAATTATTAGCACATTCACTTTGAGCGATTTCGTTTTCATGATGTGGAAAAATTAAATCTTGCCCACCGCAATGAATATCAATTGTTTTGCCTAAGTATTTTCCTGCCATTGCAGAGCATTCAATATGCCATCCAGGGCGTCCGTTCCCCCAAGGGCTTTTCCAATATGGCTCGCCGGGTTTTGCAGCTTTCCAAAGAGCAAAATCAAGTGGATCTTTTTTTGCTTCATCAATTTGTATTCTAGCGCCGGAACGCAGGTCATCTATCGTTTGCCCAGAAAGTTTACCATAATTTTTAAATTGACGTGTGCTAAAGTAAACATCGCCGTTTGGCAGAGAATAAGCATATCCTTTTTCAATTAAAATTTCTATTATTTTTATTATTTCATCTATGTTTTCGGTGGCTTTGGGGTGTACGCTCGCTTCTTTTATATTAAGCCCTTCAGCGTCTTTTTTATATTCTTTTATATACTTTTGAGAAACGGTTAAAAAATCAGATTTTTCTTCATTTGCCTTTTTTATTATTTTATCGTCTATATCTGTAAAATTTTGAATAAACTTTACATCATATCCTCTATATTCAAAATATCTTCTAAGAGCATCAAAAACGCAAATGGGTCGTGCGTTTCCGATGTGTATATAATTATAAACCGTTGGCCCACAAGCATAAATTTTCACTTTGTTTTTTTCTATTGGAATAAATTCTTCTTTTTTTCTGGAAAATGTATTATATAGCTTCATTTTTAATTCTCCTTAAAATAAATTAATTTAAGTTTAAAAATTTTCGATTCCCCAAAATATAAACCATTCCGGATATTAAAGAAAACGCCGCGCTAATCCATATTAGTGCATCAGATATAGTGCTAAAAATCATGCCGAGTTCATTACCTGTTATTTCTATGTACATTTGAAAGAGTATAATGGTATTTATTGCAATTATTTGGCTTACGGTTTTTAGTTTGCCCCAAATATTTGCCGGTACAATTTTTCCTCCAGTTTTTAAAAGTAAAAACCTTACCGAGGTAACCGTAAATTCACGTATAACAATAAGTACAACTGGCAAAACTGGAGAAAGCTTTAGACCAACAAAACAAATAAGCATAGAAATAACTAGTATTTTGTCTGCCAGAGGGTCCATTATTTTTCCAAAATCAGTTATATAATTATGTTTTCTGGCTATTTTCCCGTCTAGATAATCCGTGTATGAAGCAAAAATAAACATTAACAAAGCGTATATCCATCTACCGGGTATGCAAGTGCAAAGCACAAAAAAAACTGCAGGAAACACCAAAAAAATTCTTAAAACGGTTAATTTGTTTGGAGTATTCATCTCTAACTCTCCTTAAAACGATTTATAACTGAGCTAATAGCATTCCAGCTGTAGCCCAGTCGTTGGCAATATGACACTAGTTTTCTTAATTCCTTTTCATTTTCTAACGTACTTACATTAGCATGCCTTTTTAAAAAGATTTTTTTTACGTTTTCTTCCTCATCTATTTCTATTTCATCAAGAATCTCTTCTATTATATGATTTTCCACACCTTTTTTGGAAAGTTCATATTTAACTCTTCTTGTGGAATATAGTTTTTTAAAAAAAAGTTCTTTAGCATAAAGAAAAGCAAATTCTTTGTCGTTTATTAATCCAAGATCTTCCATTTTTTCGGTTGCTTTTTCAGCGTATTTTTCTCCCAAAGAATTTTTGATTTTATTTTTTAGTTCATGTTTTGAATGTGCTCTAAATGAAAGCAGTCTTAAAGCTTTTTCTTTGGCTTTGTTTAAATTTATTTCTTCGTTTAAACTTTCTACAATTTCATCATCTATGTAACTTCCGATTTTAAGACCACTTTTAAGAAAAACTTCAGGCAAAACACTTGTTAAATAAATATTATCGGCATATATGAGTATATTACCTTTTTTTGATTTTTTAATATTTGTAATTACCACATATATGCCTCCTTTATTTTAAAAATTATTTAAATATTTTTGAAAAAAGGGATTTTTTAGGTTTAGCGTTTGGGTCTGGATGGCTTTTTGAAAATTCTTTTATCATTGAATATATTTCTTTTCCCTTGGATTTACTGTTGGAAGGTAAAAAATCTATATATTTTTTTGCATACTCGAAAGCATTATTATATGATTTGCCAAAAATATCACCTTTAGTAATATAAATATCTGCGCCATGGTTAAGTAAAAAACTTACTGCATCAATATTGACTGCAAAAATTGCCGATTGAAGCAAGGTTTCATCATCGGAAAATTTATGATTAACATTTACACCTTTATTAAGTAAAAATTCGATGGTTTCAGTAGCTTTTTTACTATATAGTATACTACCATCATGAGTATCACCAAGACGTTCCCATAAAGCGGTGGGAGATATGCCGCCTTCTTCTATGAGTAAATTAAGAGTTTCTTTATCGCAATTACGCAGTGCTTTTTTTATAATTTTTTCTATAAAATCGCAGTTAAAATCAAGTTTAACTTCATTGTTGCTAAGTTCTTTCATTTTACTCATAACGCTTTTATAATTTTTAGAAAATGCAAATGTGAACAATTTGCTATCATTTGGATTTAAAAAATCCACATCGAACAGGTCGCAAATTTCATCTTCTTTAAAACCATTTTTATCATCCATACATATTTCTGCACAAATATTTTTAAATTTTTCACCGTTTACTAAATTTCTATCAATTAGAAAGCTTGCCATCGCATAATCACGATCTAAAAGAGAGTATTTTGCTATGGATTCTGGATATTTAATTTTACCACCATGTTTTAAAAAAGTATCACAAATAGAAATTTTGTAATTTTTTGCCGCAAAGTCTAAAGGATCGCGTTTACCGCCTAAATTTGGGTTAGCTCCAGCTTCTTCCAATAAGTAGTTAACTACGTCATAATGGCTGTATTTAACTGCTAAATATAAAGCTGTTTCGCCGTCATAGTTTCTACTGTCAACATAAGCTCCCGCTTTGATATACTTGTCAACATATTCAAGGTTACCATTCCCGGCAGCTTCTCTAAGTTCGGGTTCAAATTGAGCGTAAGTTGGTAATGCACAGCACAAGCTTATTGCGCATATAGCACCGAATAAAAATAATTTTTTTCCTTTTTTCATAAAGACCATCCTTTTAATATTTTATTTGACATAAATGCCATAATTTAATTATTACACATTTTTTAAAAAATGTCAATAAAATATTTAAAATTTAATGTTCTTTATGTTTTCTTTTGTTTTTTTCGGTTCATGCTGCTTAAGCTTTAGAGGCCTTTTCCACTGTTTTTTCATCTATTTCTGTTCTGGCTTCCATATTTCTAGCCATTGCTGGTTTGGAATAAATATCACTCGATTTTTTTCTTACTTCATTTTCTATCTTGGCTGCGAATTCAGGATTGTCTCTTAAAAACTCCTTGGTTTTATCACGCCCTTGGCCTAGTTTTTTATCGCCACACGCAAACCATGAACCACTTTTTTGGATAATATCCAGTTTAACTGCTAAATCGAGAATTTCCCCTTCGTGAGATATACCTTGGCCGTACATAACGTCAAATTCTGCTTCTCTAAATGGTGGTGCAATTTTATTTTTTACAACTTTTGCTCTTGTTCTTGAACCAATCATTTCTCCATTTGATTTTAAAGTTTCAATTTTTCTTATGTCGATTCTTACTGAAGAGTAGAATTTAAGTGCGCGACCACCGGGCGTAACTTCTGGGTTGCCAAACATAATTCCCACTTTTTCACGAAGCTGGTTTATAAATATTGCTACACAGTTTGATTTGGATATTGCGCCGGCAAGTTTTCTAAGAGCTTGCGACATAAGTCTTGCTTGCAAACCAACGTGTGAATCGCCCATTTCGCCTTCAATTTCTGCTCTTGGAACAAGTGCTGCAACTGAGTCGACAACTATTACATCAATTGCGCCTGAGCGAACAAGCGATTCTGTGATTTCAAGCGCTTGTTCACCTGTATCCGGCTGAGAAACGAGAAGAGAATCGATATCTACACCTAAATTTGATGCGTAAACTGGATCTAAAGCATGTTCAACATCAATAAACGCTGCATTTCCTCCTTTTTTTTGTCCCTGGGCTATACAAGAAAGCGCTAAAGTTGTTTTACCGGAAGATTCTGGGCCATAAATTTCAATAATTCTTCCTCTTGGAAGGCCACCAATTCCGAGTGCGATATCAAGCGACAACGAACCTGTGGAAATAGAATCAACGTGCATTGTTTCATTTTTTCCAAGCTTCATTACCGCCCCTTTTCCGAATTGTTTTTCAATCTGACCAAGTGCTGTTTCAAGTGCTTTGTTTTTATCGCCGATTGCTACGTTATATGGTGGGTCAGTGATAAACAAGTTTGCCTGAAAGCCGCCCATTAATTTCTCAACGTCTTCTGGCTTCGTGCT
>JAFRKM010000007.1 GCA_017431755.1 Clostridia bacterium | reverse complement strand
TTTTCTTTTGCAAGAACGTGTGAAATGTCTTGGGATTCTTTGGTAGTAGGTTCTTCTTTTAAAGTTATATCTTGGTCATTTTTTTGTGATAACATCCAAAATAATGTTACTATAATTACAAAAAGCCCTAAAGTAGTGGCGGTAAACATAAATGTTTTTTTCATAAAATTATCCTCGTTTTTAATTTTTTGTTTTTAAGTTTAGTATGGACATTTTAGTTTTTTTTATTCTTGTTATTTTAAAAACGAAACGGTGCATTTTATAGCAAAGTTATAATTTGATTAAATTTGTTAAATAAATTGCTTATTATTTTAAATTTTGGTATAATCATATTTATTTGATGGAAAAGGTTAAGAGGTTTTGTATGAAAGTATGTTTAATTGAGTTTACTCCGAATCCAGAAAAGGTGGTTGCAGCGGCTGCTAAGCTTTGTTATTCACCTTCTTCAATAGAAGAAACAACAGCAAATATAACTTCAGAATCCGCAGGGTCTTTTGTAAAGATGCTTGCAAAAATGGGACATGAAAGTCCACTTGAGCATGTTAGTTTTACGTTTGGGATAGAAGGTGTTTCACGTTCGCTTCTTGCACAAATTACTCGCCATAGAATAGCGTCGTACTCTGTTCAGAGTCAACGGTATGTAAAAAATTTTAACTGTGAATACATAACTCCTCCGGAAATTGAAAAAAATAGTGATGCAAAAAAAGAATTTATGGATTTTATGCTTGACGCGCAAAATAAATATGAAAAGCTTACAGATTTACTTAAAAAACAGCATGTTGAAGAGATTAAAAAAGAAGGCAAGTTAAGCGAAACAGAAATTGAAAAAGTAGCAGAAAAAATGGCCATTGAAGATGCAAGATATGTTTTGCCTAATGCATATGCCACAAAGATTATTTGTACATTCAATGCAAGAAGTTTACTTAATTTTTTTAGCCATAGATGTTGCAATAGGGCTCAATGGGAAATACGGCAGCTTGCATGTGAAATGCTAAAACTTGTAAAACAACATGCACCTAATATTTTTTCATTTGCTGGCCCAAGTTGTATTTGTGGATTTTGTAAAGAGGGAAGAATGTCTTGTGGAAAGTCAAAAGAAGTAAAAGAATTTTTTGAAAATATAATTTAGGAGTAGATAAATGAATAAAAATTTAATTGTAGTAGAAGGTTTGGATGGTTGTGGCAAGCAAACGCAAGTTTCCATGCTGGTAAGGTTTCTAGAAAAAAGCAAAAAAGTAAAATACATAACTTTTCCTGATTATAACGAGCCGTCTTCTGCACTTATAAAAATGTATTTAAATTCAGAATTCGGTTCTAGTCCGGGAGATGTGAATGCATATGCGGCATCTTCGTTTTATGCAGTTGATAGGTATGCAAGTTATAAAAAATTTTGGGAGAAAAATTATGTAAATGGTGAAATTATAATTTGCGATAGGTACACAACTTCAAACACGTTTTATCAAATGTGTAAACTTCCAAAAAATGAGTGGGATAGCTATTTAACATGGTTATATGACTATGAATATAATAAGTTGAAATTACCAAAACCAAGTAAAGTTATATATTTGAATATGCCAATCGAAACATCACAAGCTCTCATGAAAAAAAGATATAGCGGCGATGAAAGCAAAAAAGATTTACATGAATCGAATATAGATTTTCTTAAAGTTTGTCAGACAGCCGCAGAGTATGTTATTAAAAAAGACGGTTGGATAAAAATTGATTGTTTAGAAAACGGCAAAGTAAAAAGTAAGGAGCAAATTTACGGCGAAATAATTAGCTTTTTAGAAAGGGATGGTATTTAATGAGTTTGATTTTTGAAAAACCTACAATTAAAGATAAAGATTGGGTTAATAAGGTTTTAGCTAAAGAAAAAAGGTCTGATGTTTTGGCTGTTTTTGGAGCATATTTTTTGTGGTCGGATTATTTTAATACAAAAATATGTGAACATAGAAACATACTTTTTACTCGTTTTGACTCAGATAAAACATCGTATTTGTTTCCAAAAGGAACGAAATCGATCCTTGGTGTAAAAAATGCTATGGATTTAGTATTTGAAGATTATAAAAATTTAAAACTCCCTGAGCTTTATATTTCTGGGCTTGATATTTCAGAAGTAATTAAACTGGAAAAAGTTTATCCTAAAAAATTTGATTTTATTACCAGGAGAGACAAATTTGAATATATTTACAGTTCTTCTGTCCTTACAAATTTAAAAGGTAAGAAATATCACAGTAAGAGAAATCATATTGCTAAGTTTGAAAAAACTTATGATTGGGAATATGAAGAAATTAATATTGATAATAAGAAAAAATATATGGATTTTTTTGAAAAATGGTTTTCTGAAAATGGTAACCCCGAAGACAAATTAAATACAGGAGAATATGGTGCAATAGCTAAAGCTTTGGATAATTATAAAGAACTTGGACTTTATGGTGGAGTTATAACTGTAAAAGGTCAGATAGTTGCTTGTGCTATTGGTGAAATGTTAAATAAAAAAGTTTTTGTTGTGCATTTTGAAAAGGCATTAGCAGAATTTGATGGGGCCTATGCCGTTATTAATAGAGAATTTTCAAGAGTTGTAGGAAAAAATTTTAAATATATAAACAGGGAAGAAGATTTAGGTATAGATGGTCTAAGAAAGGCAAAACTTTCTTATAAACCTGCGTTTTTGATTTCTAAATTTGATGCCAAATTAAAAGAGGAATAATATTATGGAATCGTTTTCTTTGGCAAAGCCAGAAGATAAAGCAGAGCTTATAAGTATTACTGTAAAAGCATTTGATGAACCGGTTTCAACGGTTGAATTTGTTTTTAATAACCGTATAGATTTTGATTCTTGCTATGTTTGTAAAGTTAACAATAAAATTATTTCTTTGGTTCATGCTTTTCCAATAGATTTAAAGTTAAACAATAAAATTTTTAAATCATATTATATTTATGGCGTATGCACATTGCCGCAGTATCAAGGGTGCGGTTATATGACGCGCCTTTTAGATTTTATGGAAAAAGATTTAAAGAAAAAAAACGGAGATTTTGTTTTTTTAGTGCCAGAAATAAAGTCTTTGGTGCGGTTTTATGAAAAATTGGGTTACAAAAACTTTTTTAAAACAAAAACTATAGAGTTTACAAATAGTGAGTTTAAAAGTTTATGCAAAGAAAAAATTGAGAAAAAAATAAAGCTTTCATATTTTTTTCTGGAAAAACTGCGTAGAAAATTATATAATAATATTAATAATGTAATGTATTCGTTAAAGGATATAAAATTTGCTGTGGATCTTTATAGTTTTTTTGGCGGTAAAGTTATAGCAAATGAAAGTGGATACGGAATTTGTATGATGCATAGAAACTCTCTTATTACAAGGGATTTTACATGTAAAGAAACTGAAGTGCCATATCTCCTGGGAAAAATTTATAAATATTTTCCAAATGTAAAAGATTATATTTTGCGTACTGAACCTACAAATAAATTTTTTAAAGATTATGGGGAAACTGATTTTTATGGTATGATTAAACCGCTAAAAGAAGAAAACAATTTAATAATAAATGATGTTATTATTAGCGGTGAATTTCCTTGCGTGGGTATATCTTATGATTAAAAATGTAAAAGAGGATATAATGTTATGAGAAAGAACATGAAGGAATTTAAAATTTATCTTAGAAAAAAATACAGGTCTATAAGAGAAAATATGGATCTGAAAATTAAAAAAATTTGGGATAGTAAAATTCTAAAAAAAGTTACTATTTTAAGCAGGTATAAGAATTGCAATACCATTCTTACCTATATTTCAAAAGATATTGAAGTAGATACATTAGAAATAATAAACAAAGCATGGGAAGACGGCAAAAAAGTTGCTGTACCGGCATGTGATAAAGAAACAATGAAAATGAATTTTTATGAAATAAATTCTATGGACGATTTAGAAAAAGGCACATTTGGGCTTTTGGAACCAAAGAAAGATATTTGCAAAAAAATAGAAGAGACGCAAGGTACTCTTTGCTTTGTTCCGGGTTTTTCATTTGATCAAGAAGGTTTTAGATTGGGTTATGGATATGGTTATTATGATAGATTTTTACAGAATTTTAAAGGCACAAAAATAGGAATATGTTATAATAATTGCATAACCAATAAATTACCACATGGAAGATATGATTGTTCGGTAGATATATTGATTACAAATGCTTTTATAAAAGAAATTCACAGTAGTTAATGAAAGAGAGATTAATTATGAAAGGTTTTAGAAAGAATAAGGGTGCTTTTAAAAAAAATCGTACAAAGAATGGATGTATTTTTAAGATTGCATGGATAGTATTTTTATGTTTAATTTCGGTTTTACTTTCAAGGTATATTTTAATTGGTATTAATGATATGTTGGCTGTGGGTAAGCCGTCACGTTCTGTGATGATAGAAGTAAAAGAAGGCGATTCACTTGGTAGCATTGCGTCAGACCTTAAAGATCAGGGAATAATATCAGAAAAAGAGTTTTTTAAACTTTACGCAAGATTTGCAAATCATAATAAAAAATTATTGCCCGGAGTTTATGAATTGCAGACTAATATGGATTATCAGTCTATAATAGATCATCTGCAAAATAAGGCTAATGTTAAAAATGTTGTAGGAATAACATTTACAGAATGTATGCATATTCTGGATTATGCAGAGCTTTTAGAAAAAGAACATATTTGTTCTAAGGATGAATTTTTAAGAGCCTGCAATTCTGACCAATTTAATGAGAATAATAATTTCTTAAAAGATATAACAAATTCATCTGAAAGGCTGTACCGTTTAGAAGGTTACTTGTTCCCTGATACTTATAATTTATATAAAGGTGAGCCACCAGAAAAAATAATAAATACACTGCTTTTAAATTATAATAAAAAAACATCTACAAAAATGGATTTAGAAAATTACAAAGAAAAAACAAGTATATCTGAAGTTGTTGAGAAAAAAGGTTTGTCAATGGATAAAATTTTAACTATAGCTTCACTTATACAGGCAGAAGCAGCAAACACTACAGATATGTATAAGGTGTCTTCAGTAATATACAATCGCCTTGCAACTTTAGATTCTGGTGGTAAGAGTAAGTTTGGTGAATCGGGGCTGAATTATTTGCAGCTTGATGCAACGATTTATTATCCTTATAAGAGTAAACAAGCCAAAAATAAAAAGTCTGGAAATATATCAGCACCGAAATACGACACGTATAAAGTTACCGGTTTGCCTCCTGGACCAATATGTAACCCTGGAATAGAAGCAATTTTGGCAGCTATAAATCCGGAAACAACAGAATATTATTACTATTGCCATGACGACTCCGGTAATGCATATTATGCTAAAACAAACAGTGAACACATGCAAAATTTAAAAAAAGCAGGACTTAAAAAATAAATTTTGCGTATTTAAAGAAAAAATAAACCAATACTTATCTTATAATTTGTTTATAAGGTAAGGTTGGTTTATTTATGTATAAAAGGGCTTTGATTTTGTATTGTTTTATAATGCTTTTATTTTGTTTGGTTATTTTTAGAATTGATTTTATTTCTAGCAGAGAAAATTTATATGAGGCTGCATCATCTCAACAATCTTATAAAGTAAAAATAGGCGATGTTAGAGGAACTATTTATGATTGCCGAAATATTCCATTGGTAAATCAAAAGAAAGAACTTATTGCTTCAGCTGTGCCGTGTTTAGAGTCTTTAAAGAAATTAACCCCTATAGTTTCTGAGTCTCAAAAAGAAGAGCTTTTTAAAAAATGTTCCGGAAATCATCCTTTTACTATAAAAATAAAAGAAAGAACCGAATCGCCTTATATTAAAATTTTTGAAGTTCCTGTTAGATACTTGCCCGTTACGCTTGCTGCACATATAGTTGGTTATTTGTCGGGAGAAAAAGAAGGTGTTTGCGGTTTGGAAAAGTCTTTTGATAGCTACCTTTCGGACAAAAAACAAGAAATATTTGTAAAATATAATGTAGATGCTACAGGAAAAATTTTACCTGGAAAAAGAAATATTACTCAAGATAAATCTTACTTTAATTCTAAAGGAATTGGCCTTAATATAGATAGCAGAATAGAGGCAATTGCTGAAGAGGTGGCTAATAAATATATAAATAGGGGCTCTGTGATTATATCTGAGATTCCCGATTGTCGCATTAGAGCGTGTGCAAGTTTTCCTTGTTTTTCTTGCAATGATGTTTCAGAATATTTAAATGATGAAAATTCGCCGCTTTTAAACAGAAGTTTTTGTGATTTTAACGTTGGATCGGTTTTTAAACTTGTAACTGCGGCAGCAGCACTGGAAAGTGGGATCAGTGAAAATTTTATTTATGATTGTGAAGGACATAATGAAGTTGATGATGTATTATTTAAATGTTTTAATGCCAAAAAACATGGCGAAGTAAATATGGAAGAAGCAATGGCATATTCGTGCAATGGATATTTTATAGAATTAATTAAAAAGATGCCTAAAAATGCACTTTTATCAATGACTAAAAAATTTAGGCTTGGAGAGCCAGTGAAGTTTGCCCCGAAAATGGAAACATCTTCAGGAACACTTCCCAGTGAAACAAGTTTGGAAAACATGAAGAATCTTGCAAATTTTTCTTTTGGACAAGGTAAACTTTTAGCAAACCCTTTTCAAATTTTGGGGATAGTAAATACGATAGTTTCGGATGGAGTATATACAAATCCCAAGCTTATTAAATGTCTTTTTAACGAGGCAATGAAGCCTACTGCTTTTAATGAAATAAAAGATGAAAAAGAGGTGGTAATTTCTAAATTTACAGCAGAAAAATTAAAGTCGCATATGAAAGCCTCCATTGATTATGGAACAGGCAAAAAAGGTAAGCCTGAATATATTTCTGCAGCAGCGAAAACTTCTACTGCCCAAACAGGAATAATAGAAAACGGTAAAAAAATAGAGCAATCATGGTTTGCTGGTTTTTTCCCTTATGAAAAGCCTAAATATGTAGTAGTAGTACTTTCTGAAGCAGGCAGCGGAGGAGGGGAAAGTTGTGGACCGGTTTTTAAAGAAATTGCTGACCGCATGGTGAAGGAATTGCCTGAATTGTTTATGGAAAATTAGTTTTTGATTTTATTTTTTATTAACTGCGTTTTTTCATTTAAAGTTTCTTTTATTTCAGAGATTGTAATTTTTTCTGTGCAAAAATTATTTTGATAGAAAGATTTAATTTGTTCAAACTTTAACTTATTATTTAGTTTGATAAAAATAACCCATAAAAATAAAGTTAAACATACTATAAACCGTATAAGAGCAATATTAATTGGCTTTTTTAATTGTTTGTTTGGTTTAATGTTTTGGGGATTTTCCTGAGCTTTAATATTATTTTCCATAGTTTTTTATACACCTCGTATTTACTATTATGATAAAAAATTATATAATATAATTATAATAACCAAAAAATTTATATTAGAGGTAATTAGTTATGAGAAGAAAAGGTAGAAGTTTTTTTATAAAAACAATGGCTATAGTATGTTCTATACTTACACTTTTAGGGCTTGTTTTATCTTTAATCTATTATATTTGATAAGTCATGAAAATATGTGCTTTAATTTGTGAATTTAATCCTTTCCATAATGGACATAAGTATTTGATAGATAAGCTAAAAGCTTTGGAGTATGATCATATAATAGCAATTATGAGTGGTAACTACGTTCAGCGTGGTGAGCCTGCAATAATATCAAAAAAATATCGCACGGAGATTGCTTTAGAATGCGGAGTGGATTTAGTTGTTGAAATACCCACAATCTGGGCAGTGTCTAATGCTCAGACTTATGCATCTGCAGCGGTTGATATTGCGAATTCTTTAGGGTGTGTGGATTTTTTGGCATTCGGTAGTGAATGCGGAAATATAGAATGTTTAAAAAAAATATTAATAGAAGTTAAAAAGCCAGAATTTTCGGCAGTTTTAAAAAAGCAATTGAGTTTAGGTTTGACTTTTGCCAAAGCTCGAGAAATTGCTGTGGGAGTGGTTTGTGGAAATTCTAATGATGCAAAAATTCTTCGCGAAAGCAATAATAATTTAGGAATAGAATATTTAAATGCACTTGAAAAAATAGGTTCAAACATTAAACCTGTAACCATTAAAAGGGATAGAAAAAAATTTCTTAGTGCTACAGAAATAAGAGATTTAATAAAAAATAAAGATTTGAATATAAAAAATTATATTCCAAAACCATCTTTTGATATAATTTCAAATTATGAAAATAAGATAACTGATTTATATGGTAGTGAAAAAGTGATACTTTCCTGCCTTAGAATGTTAAGTCAAGAAAACATTTTAAATTTGCCTGATGTAAATGAAGGAATTGAAAATCGTATAATAAAAGCTGTAAGTTCTTCTACAGGACTTAGCGAAATATTTTTTAAAATTAAAACTAAAAGGTATACTATGGCAAGAATAAAAAGGATAATTTTGTCAGCATATCTTGGTATAACAAAAGATATGCAAAAAAATTTGCCGCAGTACATAAGAGTTTTAGGCATGAATGAGAAAGGTCAGAAAATTTTAAAAAAAGCAAAAAGTGTAGCAAGTTTGCCGGTTGTATTTGAATATTCTCAAATAAAAAAATTAGATAATTTTGCGCAAAGAATTTTTCAAAAAGAATGTACGTGTACAGACTTATATAGTTTATTTTCAAATGAAATTTTACCATGCGGGGAAGAACAAAAATTTAAAATAATAAGAAGGTAAATAATATGAATTATAAAGAAGCAATAGATTTTTTAAATTCAAAAATTAACTTTGGTTCAAAACCAGGTTTAAAGCGTATAACTAAACTTATGGAATTGGTTGGAAATCCTCATAAAAATATAAATTACATACATATAGCTGGTACAAATGGAAAAGGTTCGGTTAGCTTTATGTTGGCTTCGATACTGAAAAAATCGGGCTATAAGACAGGGCTTTATATTTCTCCTGCAATAGATGATGTTAGAGAAAAAATTCAGATGAACGGAAACTTTATATCGGAAAAAGATTTTGCAGAAATAGTAAGTATTTTAGAGCCGGCAGTTAATAATAAAGTTTTTAAAGACGATCCTATTACTGAGTTTGAATTTTCTACAGCTGTAGCGTTTAGTTATTTTAAAAAAGAAAATTGTGATATTGCAATAGTAGAAACCGGAATGGGAGGAAAATGGGATGCTACAAATATAATTCAAAATCCAATTTGTTCGGTAATAACTTCAATTTCAAAAGATCATACGCAAATTTTAGGAGATACCATAGAAAAAATTGCTTATGAAAAACTTGGTATAATTAAGCCGTTTTGCCCTGTGATTATAAGTGCTAATCAAAAAAAAGAAGTATATGATATAGCAAATAAAATTGCAAAAGAAATAAATAGCGATATTTTTGTGGCAGATACTGGTGTGCTTAAAAATGTTAATATTTCGCTTGATAATGGTATTCAGTGTAAATATAAAGATTTGAAAATAAATTTAAATACTTGCGGAAAATATCAAATAGAAAATATATCCACTGTATGTAAAGTTTTGACAATTATAAAAGAAAAACTTCATATTGATAAAAAAAGTGTTGTAAATGGCTTTAAAAATGTATATTTACCGTGTAGGACAGAAGTTATACATAAAGTATCTCCAAGAATTATTTTGGATGCTGCACATAATATTTCTGGAATTGAAAAACTAAAAGAATTTATAAAAGATAATTTTAAAAAAGAAGATTTAATCGGTGTAGTAGGCATATTTAAAGATAAAGATTTTGAACATATGCTAAAGGAAATTGCTCCATGTTTTGAAAAAGTTTTTACTGTTGAGCCAAATTCTCCAAGGAAATTACCACTTAAAGACATTACCGAATGTGTTTTAAAATATAATAAAAATTCAAGTGCTGAAAAATCGGTGGAAAAAGCTATAAAAAGTGCAATGGAAAGTGCAAATAAGTCGTCTACTATTATAGTATTTGGTTCATTTTCAATTATGAAAGAAGCAAGAGAAGCTACTAAAAAATTATTTTAGTGGTTGACTTAAGGTATTTAATAATATAAAATAAATATATAAATTAAATATCTTGGGGGTATAGCTCAGCTGGGAGAGCGCTTGAATGGCATTCAAGAGGTCAGCGGTTCGATCCCGCTTATCTCCACCAAATGAAACCCACATAAGTTTAAAACTTATGTGGGTTTTTATTTTTTTAATTTGAAATGTGTCAACATTTTTAAATTTATTAAATGTAATAAATTAAAATAGTTATTTTTTTAAAATTTGTAAAGATGAAATTGTAGGTTGTAAAGGTACGATTGTATTTTTTAAAGCTGAAAAATGATTAGTATTTGTTACTGATGAGTTGTAGACTGGTGTAGAAAGACTTTGAAATAATGTGTTTATAGGAGGAAGGGTGTTTTGCAGATTATTTTGTTTGTATAAATCCCTATTGTTTGTATTATTTGCAAAATCAGTGGTAACTTTTCTAAATTGTAAATAATCTTTTTTAAATTTTAAATAATCGTAGAACTGAGGATCATTTAAAGATGTCATTATATTAAGAACTGTTTTTCCATCTTTGTTTTTAATATCTAACCTAGCGTTATTTTCTATTAATAAACCACAAAGGTACTTATATTTGTATAATGAGGCTATATGAAGAGCTGTATTTCCATCACTATCTTGTATATTAGGATTAGTTCCATTATTAAGTAATAAATTGCATATATCAATGTTATTTTGTTTGACAGCTATGTGAAGAGGTGAATTCCCTTTTTTATTAATACTATTAGCATTAGCATGCCTATCGAGTAGTATTTTACATATATCTAACCATCCATTTTTAGCAGCAAAGTGTAACGGTGTATCACCTTCATTGTTGATAGCATTAATATTTGCACCATGGTCGAGTAAAAGTTTGAAAATATTTTTATTTGATTTCATTCCGGCTATATGCATTGGTTGGTTCCTATAA
>JAFRKM010000043.1 GCA_017431755.1 Clostridia bacterium | reverse complement strand
TATTCTAAAAACATCATACAAAATACCAAGAGCAATTCCTAACACACACGAAAGAGCAAAAATTATCATTTGCATAGTAACAGTAGTTTCGTTCAAAAAGCTCACCTACTTAAAAAGCTTTGAAAAAAATCCGCTTTTTGATTTTTCATTGCTGTAATTAAGCGATGATATTTTACCGTCTACTTCTAGATCACCAAAATCTAAATTTAATTTTTTTATGTTTAAATTTTCCCCTTTTATAACAAGTCTTCCCATTTCTGTGTAAAGATCTACTGTGTTTTCGTCGTAATTATTAACTTCTTTTATACCGCTTAAAATCAAATTTTTTCTATTTTCCATAGTTACACTGTGTGGATTTTTTGTGGATGTTTTATTTGTTTCTTGTGTTGTCATATATAATTCTCCTTTAATAAAAATCTTGTTTATATGTATGACAAACAGCAAATTTTTATTATTGATTAATTATTTTTTCAGCAGCAAACAATATGCCAATTTGTGCAGTATAAAAATTAAGTCCTCCTTGAACCCAAACGGCATATGGGTCACGGAGCGGGCCATCTGCAGAAAGTTCAATCGATGAACCCAAAGTAAAAGCCCCTGCAGCCATTATAACTTGGTCATCATATCCCGGCATGCTCCACGGTTCAGGTAATACAAAGGAATCAATTGGTGATCCTTGCTGAATCCCCCTGCAAAAATCAATAAGCGCCTCAGGGCTACGCAGTACAACAGACTGTACAATATCGCACCTGTCGTCATTATATTTAGGAAAAACCTCGTAACCCATGATTTCAAAAATTGCCGCCGTAAAAATAGCAGTTTTAAGTGCTTCTGATACGGCATGTGGAGCATTATAAATTCCCATGAAAAATTCTCTGTTTATTCCCAAAGTTGCACCTATTTCTTTACCGATTCCCGGGCAAGTTAATCTGCATGCACATTTTTCAATCAATTGTTTTTCCCCTGCAATATATCCTCCAGTTGGAGCAATTCCTCCACCTGGGTTTTTTATTAAAGAACCGATAATTAAATTCGCTCCAACTTCAGTTGGTTCTTCCTTTTCAGTAAATTCTCCATAGCAATTATCCACCATTACTATAACGTTCGGGTCAATTTCTTTTACGCAGCTTATAATTTTCTTGATTTTTGCCACAGAAAGTGAATCTCTGAGCGTATACCCTCTGGACCTTTGGATATATATAACTTTATATTTTTCGCTATTCATTTTGTTTTTTATATTTCTAAAATAAATTTTATCGTTTTTATCATATTCGGTATAATCAAAATCTATTTTAAAATCATGTAAACTGCCGAAATTATTTTTAGAATTTATAACATCATTTAGCGTATCGTACGGCTTTCCTGTAACAGATAAAGCTTTGTCAAATGGCCTTAAAACACCAAAAAGAGCAACGGTTAAAGCATGTGTGCCGCTTACTATAGAAGATCTAACCAAAGCATCTTCTGCGCCAAAAATTTTTGCGTAAACTTCATCAAGTTTATCGCGGCCCCTGTCATTATACCCGTATCCTGTACTCCCCACAAAATGACTTTCGCTAACGCCACAATCAATAAATGCTTTTAAAACTTTTTGCTGGTTATATTCGGATATTTTTTCGATTTTTTTAAATTGATTTGTGCACAGTTTCAGTGCTTTTTTCTGTATTTCTTTTGTTTTTTCACTAAAATTAAAAATAACAATTTTCTCCTTTTTATAAATTTAATCAGCCGTAAAATAAGACCTATTTTCTTTTTTTAATGTTTTGAGATTCAGTGTTCCTTTTTCTGAGGCACTTATCTTATTCATTATGATTTCTTTAGCTGTAAGAAGTTTATAATTTAAATCTTCTTCTGAGCCGATTAAAATCTTTATTCTATGGTCATACATTACTTTAATATCATTTAAATTTGAAGCTTCAATTTCATTTAAAAAATTTAGCTCTCTAGATTTAAAAGCGTCCACAATTTTAAATATCGATTCCTTTGCTTTTGGATCTTTATACTTAACACTGCCGTTTTTTAAAATTTCAAATTCTACACCTTTAATTTGTATAAGCTCGGGCGGAATTTCAACTGTTTTTTCAAGTAGTTTATCAAGTTTGCTGATTATTAAATATTCATTTTCGTGTTCCATAAAATAGTAAGGCGAACCTGTGGTTATTTTAATTTCAATACTGCCTGGCAGTTTTTTGTTAATTTCAGCTTTTTCTACATATGCAAACTTATCGTAAATTTCACTTTCTGATTTTTTTGAATTAACAAACAAAAGATTATTTCCCATTTTAATTCCGCTTGTTGAAATTATTTCACTATCGTCGTAATGACTATTTCCTGTTACTGTTATATTTCTAACGAAAAAAATACTGTCAAGTGCTATTTTAAATCCTATACCCAAACCAATTAAAACAGCAACTACACAAAATAAAATCATACTTCGTTTAATAGTTTTTTTAATAAATGCCTTTTTTTGCATTCTTTTTTTTATGTACGCTTCTCTTTTTCTTCTTTTTGGTCCCATAATTTTAATCATCTTTTTTCACCTTTATACCCTTCTGATAACTGCGCCTACTTGCGATAAGTTTTTTTCTATATTTTCATATCCTCTCTCAATATGATTAAGTCCGGAAATTTTAGTAACTCCCTCAGAGCAAAGCCCTGCAACTATAAGCGCTGCGGCTCCTCGTAAATCAGATGCACTAACTTCTGCTCCATATAATCTTTTTACTCCTTCTACAATTGCTACTTTGTCTTCCACTTTTATATCTGCTCCTAATCTAAGTAGTTCCCCCACGTGTTTATATCTGTTTGAAAAAATATTTTCAACGAACATGCTTGTTCCGTCGGCAATGGTTGTCATGGCCATTACAGGTGCCTGAGCATCTGTTGGGAATCCCGGATACGGCATTGTCCTTATTAATCTATTATAGTATGGCCTTTCGGGAGAATCTATAATTAAAATATTATCACAAAACGTTCTTATTATACAACCCGCTTCTTCAAAAATTGGTATAATCGAACTTATATTGTCCTCCACGACATTTTTTAAAATTAAACTGCCAGAAGTTACCGCTGCGCAGGCCATATATGTTATCGCAGCAATTCTGTCTGGTATAATCGTGTGCTGTGCACCTTGAAGTTTATTTACGCCTTCTATTGTAATAATCCCACTTTCCGAATATTTTATTTTTGCGCCACATTTATTTAAAAAGGAAATCAAATCCATAATTTCAGGTTCTTTTGCCGCATTTGTAAGGACCTTAACGCCTTTAGCTTTTACAGCTGCAAGTATTAAATTCACAGTAGCGCCAACGCTTGGAAAAGAAAGATCAATATTGCTACCAATAAGTCCAGATGATTCACACTCTAAAAAGCCGTGCTTTTCATTTATTTTAAGGCCCAGTTGTCTAAGCCCTTCCAAATGCAAATCAATAGGTCTTGGTCCAAGTTCGCATCCTCCGGGAAGCGATAATTTTGCACTTTTTTGCGAAGAAATAAGCGCACCTAAAAATATAATAGAAGACCTCATTTCGCGCATTAAAGATTGTGGAATATCATTTCTTATAATATTTTTAGAATTTACTGTTATTACACCATCAGAAAAGGAAACCGTGCATCCCAGATGTTTTAAAACTTTAATCGTAACTTGAACATCCGAAATATTGGGGCAATTATGTATAACACATTCGTCCTCACACATAATTGAGGCTGCTAGAATTGGAAGTATACTATTTTTAACACCTTGAATATTTATTTCGCCCTCTAATCGATGCAGACCCTCTATTATTAATTTTGACACCAATTATACACCCCTTTTGAGTTTTTACAAAATCGCAAAGACTAAGAATAAATTAGTTCTGTATATATTGGGTATAATATTCAGTACAAACCGTATGTTGATAATAATTTTTTAAAATTTCAAACCAAAAATATGACTTGAACTTTATTCAAAATAAAGTTATGCTATAATATAAAGCGATTTTTTACCTAAATAAACAGGAGAGCTATATGAAAAAAAAATCAAAAATAATTTTTAATGCACTTGCATTGCTTGTTCCAGTTGGGCTTATTATATATTTTGCAACTTCAGAAAACGGTCTCATTGACCTTATTGAAAGTGCATCAGATTTTAACTGGTTTTGGTTGATACTTGGGCTAATTTGCCAACTTTTAAATATTGGAATAGATGCCTATATTCTTTATAAATTCACAAACAACTACGACCGTTCGTACACATACGCAAAAGGACTTAAATGTACAGCCGTTGGACAATTTTTTAGTATAATAACACCCGGTGCGGTTGGTGGACAACCTATGCAACTTTACTGTTTTTCAAAGCAAAAAGTATCCACCGGAACAGCTTCTTCATTTTTAATACAAAAATTTTTAGTTTATCAAAGTAC
>JAFRKM010000006.1 GCA_017431755.1 Clostridia bacterium | reverse complement strand
TCTTTGGTATTCATGCAAAGCTCGTAAAATCTTTTTTCTGAAATATTTGAATTGGCAACAACAAAATTCGATATTCGCTTTTGCATTTTTTGAAAATATTCAAAAGTTTGCACCACACCAATAGTCATCCCGTTTGTCCGAACAGGGTGTACTGTCATTGTAGCAGACCTCGCTATAAAAGATTCATCCGCACTCACCGCTAAAGGCACACCTATTGAATGTCCGCCACCAATCACCATAGAAACCGTAGGCTTACTCATACCCGCTAAAAGTTCCGCAATCGCTAAACCTGCTTCGATATCTCCACCAACTGTGTTTAACAAAATTAAAAGCCCTTGTATATCCGGATCTTCTTCAATTGCCACAAGTTCAGGAATGATGTGCTCATATTTTGTTGTTTTATTTTCCTTAGGAAGATAATTATGGCCCTCAATTTGGCCAATTATTGTAAGGCAGTAGATTTTTTTATTTTTTGAAGGAACTATTACCGAACCTATATTTTGTATTCTTTCATATTGTTCTTCTGTCCCAGCGGATAATTCTTTTTTTTCATCATCAGTGTTCGATTTACTTTTTTTCATTATAAGTCACTCCTTTAATGATATTTTTCCCAATTTTTATTTACAAATACATAATTTTTTTAAAAAAGTATTGACATTATTTGAAATAATAGTATTATTTTATTATTATGTGATATATTTAAATAAAAAATTAAACAAAAAAACAAAGGTGGTATAAAAATGACAAACAATGAGAATCTATTAAAATTAATAGACGAGGTTAATTCTGACCCTGAAAAAATCGAACAATTTAGAAGCAAAAATTCTCCGCAAGAATTGTATAACTACTGCATAAGTATAGTACCCGGTTACACTTACGACGAGTTTAAAGAGTTTATGCTATCGCTCGCTGATTTAATTTCAAAAAATTTGTCGGAAGACGAACTAAACAACATAATCGGAGGAACAAGTAAACCATGGTTAAATTCCGCAGCCAAAAAATTTAAATTTATGCTTAATTCATAAATAAAAAATCCGGCCAACTTTTTCGTTGGCCGGTATTTTTGCACTTTTTAATTTGTTTCCAAGAATTTCTGCAGCTCATCCATAAATGCTGAAACATCTTTAAACTGTCTGTAAACCGAAGCGAACCTTATATAAGCAACCTCGTCTTTGTTTCTCAACAAATCCATTGAGTATTCTCCTATCATAGAAGATGGGATTTCTCTTTCCAGGGAATTTTGAACCTTGGTTTCTATTTCATCTACCATTTTTTCTATTTCATCAACAGATATAGCCCTTTTCTCGCATGCACGCATTAAACCATCAAAAACTTTTTTGCGGTCAAATTTTTCTCTTTGGCCACTGCGCTTAATAACTACTACGGGTATAGTTTCCACTACCTCGTACGTAGTAAAACGTCTAGCGCAGTTTTCACATTCCCTTCGTCTCCTTACGCTGGAACCTTCATCAGCGCTGCGAGATTCTATTACTTTACATCCTTCCATATTACAATAAGGACACTTCATTTAAATTCCTCCTGGATTAAAATCATCTATTTTTAATTAACTATAATTTTAAATTCCGGGTCTGCAGTAAGTTCAATGCTTCCAATATTAAAACTACCGTTTTCTATTATTTTCATAGATATTTTATCTTCTACTTCTTTTCTTATCAAATTTCTCAAATCACGAGCTCCGCTGCTACCACCAATGGATTTCTTTGCTAAATATTCAAGTGCTTTATCATCATACAAAAGTTTTATTCCTTTTTCGCCAAGAGATTCTTTATACTCATCTATTATTAAAGCGGCAATTTTTACATAGTCTTTCTCAGATAGCTTATTAAACACTATTACTTCGTCAATACGGCTTATAAACTCAGGCCTTAAAAATTCTTTTAGAGCTTTTATTGCCTTTTCTTTTACCAAATCATTTTCGCTTTTTGCAAACCCAAGCGAACCATCTTTTTTGTTGCTTCCGGCATTAGAAGTCATTACTATAACAGTGTTTTCAAAATTTACAACTCTGCCATGAGAATCCGTTATTTTGCCTTCATCAAGAACCTGAAGGAGAATATTCATAACATCCGGGTGGGCTTTTTCAATTTCATCAAAAAGAATAACAGAATAAGGCTTTTGACGAACTTTTTCAGTCAACTGTCCGGCTTCATCATAGCCAACATATCCCGGAGGCGAACCAACTATTTTTGAAGCTGAATGTTTTTCCATGTATTCCGACATATCAAGCCTTATAAGTGCATCGGGAGAATCGAAAAGCTCTTTTGCCAAAACTTTAACAAGTTCCGTTTTTCCCACGCCTGTTGACCCAACAAATATAAACGAAGCAGGTCTGCGACGATAACTAATTTTAACACGATTTCTTCGTATGGCAGATGCTACAGCTTTAACAGCTTCATCTTGGCCTATTATTTTTTCTTTTAATTTACTTTCTAAATTTTCTATTTTTTTAAATTCATTTTCTTGGATCTTGGAAGATGGTATACCTGTCCAAAGCTCAATTACATGAGCTATGTCGGATTCTGTAACTTCTTTGCCAAGTGCTTTCCCAGCAAGTTTTTTTACTTCTTTTTCATCTTTTGCAACGTTAAATCTAATTTCCGCTAAACGCTCGTAGTCGGCTTCTTCACCAGAAGCTAAAATTTGTTCCTCTTCTGCTTTTAGTTTTTCTATCTCCGAATTTAACATATCGTATTTTAAAAGTGCCTGATTATTAAGCGCACAATAAGTTGCAGATTCATCCATCAAATCAATGGCTTTATCCGGCAAAAACCTATCTATGATGTACCTTTCGGAAAGAACTACAAGACGAGTCGTTAGATAATCGGGTATTTTCACTCTATGATGTTCTTCATAGTAGCTTTTTACGCCTTTTAAAATATTAACCGTTTCAGAAATTGACGGTTCTAAAACTTTAACCGGTTGGAAACGCCTTTCTAGAGCTGCATCTTTTTCAATATGCTTTCTATATTCAGCAAAAGTTGTAGCACCAATTACCTGAATTTCTCCTCTGGAAAGCGCCGGCTTTAGAATATTTGCTGCATTCATAGATCCCTCTGAATCACCAGCTCCTACCAAATTATGAACTTCATCTATAAACAAAATTATATTTCCATCTTTTTTTACTTCGTCAATTAAACCTTTTATTCTACCTTCAAATTGGCCTCTAAACTGCGTCCCTGCCACCAAAGACGTAAGATCAAGCAGATGTATCTCTTTGTTTTTTAACCTATACGGAACCGATCCTTCTGCTATTTTAAGTGCCAGGCCTTCCGCTATTGCGGTTTTACCTACTCCAGGCTCGCCGATTAAGCAAGGATTGTTTTTTGTTCTGCGGCAAAGAATCTGAACCGTACGGTTAATTTCTTTTTCTCGGCCAATAACTTTATCAAGCTTTCCTTCTTTTGCTTTTAAAGTTAAATTGTTGCAATATAAACCAAGCATTTTACGCTTTGATTTTTGACTGGTTTTAACATTTTTATTTTCTTTATTTTTTTCTGGTTCGTCTTCTTTCCCCTGAAACATCATATTAGAAAACAACCCTTTTATAAACGGGAATGTTGCAGCTCCGCCTGGTGTGAATCCATTTTCTTCACTTTCTATATTTAATTCATCAGGATTAAAACCTGCTCCCAGAGCATCTGAAAACTGCTCGCTCATATTTGCAAGTTCTTCATCTGAAATATTCATTTTATCCATTAAATTTTGCAAGGGTTTTATTCCAACTTCCTTTGCGCAAGAAAAGCAAAAGCCCTCTGCACTTGAAGAATCCTTGCTAGAAGAAACAAACACAACGGCTGTTCTTCTTTTACATCTGGAACAAAGCATAATAGTTACTCCTTATTTAGTATTAAAAAAGCTTTTTAATTAATAATTTTCTTTTTTATCATCGTTTTAAAAATTTTAAAGTATCTGTACAATGCATACAGCATACAAACCGCTGTAAGAGCCATTAAAATAATATTCAAAATTTCGCAATCTATATTCCAAGTCGCTTTAAGAAATATTATAGTAATTACCGAGATATAAAATACTACTGTGGAAATTTTTCCATACCACCTTGCTGCCGGCGGAGTTAATTTGCATTTTAATAACACTGCTCCAGCTACAAGCATAATAACTTCTTTTACAATGAGCAATATCATAAACGGAAAAATCTTTGGAAATTTAACCCCAAAACATATCATTACTGCCATCAAAGTAAGTTTATCAGCAGTAGGATCAAGCATTTTACCAAGCTTTGTCATTTGGTTATATTTTCGGGCGATAATCCCGTCGAGCAAATCGCTTACCCCTGAAATCACAAGCACAATACCCGCCAAAGCATAGTTGTTTTTTGATACAGCAATAACAAACGGAATAATAAAAATTATTCTTAAAACAGTTAAAATATTTGGAATGTTAAAAATTTCTTTATAACTAATTTCCCTCATTTTTTATCACTCCGCTAGTCTCATTTTTTTAAATTGTCTTAAAAAGTCCATAAACGGGGTTATTATCGTATATAATTTTAAAAATCGTTGTTGAAGAAATAGTATTTGCGGTAAATATTTCTGGAACCTGAGTATCCATAGAGGCAAAAACTTTTAAAAAGCACATTGCTGCTACAATTATTACATATCCCTTAAACACACCGAAAACTCCACCTAATATACTATTTGCGCCATTTAAAAATTGTGTTTTGAAAAGCTTTAACAGAAATTTAGATAAAAACTTCATAGCAAAAATAAAAATTACAAATAAGGCAATTACGAATATTGATTTTAAAATATTTGCAATCACAGGGTACAAAATTTCAGATATTTTTGAAGGAAGAACTTCTACGGTGTTACTATTTATAATATGGTTAATTTCTTCAGTTGTTATTCCAAACCTTGGCAAAAAGCCGAAAAATGAAAAGGGTAGTTTACTAAGTAAAACATCCGCATTTAATAAAGAAGTGTCTGATATCTTTCTTACTTCCTCTTCTATTTGAGGAGATATGCAATTAAAATAAATTGCTTTTGAAATAATATCGGAAAAATAAACCGCAAGAATCACCGCAAAAAGCGATCCTACTAAGGATAAAAACGATTTTAATATTCCTTTTCTAAATCCTACAATTGCAAAAAAAGAAAGAATTATTACTACACAAACATCTAATATAAATGCATTCAAAAGTTTTTTTCCTCCTAAAATTTCTTAACTTAATTATATCATAATTTTTAATGCTTGTACAACTTAAAAACATATAAAAAAATCCACTTAAGCGTATCGCGTTCTTAATAACCTGCAATCTAGCAGGTGGGTGCCTTCCCCATATTTTCACGCTTCCTCTAGTGGATTTCCCAAGAGGCATGCAATCCGATACAGGAGTCAGGCTCCCTAAAATATTTTGTAGGGTTATATGAACACAGTCCGCGCATTAAGTAGAAAATAAACATATTAAATTTTTAGTTATTTAAATAGTTCCCAGTCTTCTTTCAAATTCTTCAGAAAGATTATCAAGAAGCACATCATCATCTACTTCAACAAGTTGTTCTTCTCCGTTTTCTTCTATCATTTCAAAAATAAAATACGTCTCTTCGCTATTTAACGATTCATCAGCAAGCTGGAAATTTGGCATAAGAGCATAGAACTTTCCTTGAGAATTTTCTATAAAATCCAAAACTTCGAACTCTCTTTCCACTCCTTCATCGTCGATTAAAGTAACAATATCTGCGGGTACATTTCCTTCCATCCGGAATCCTCCTAATTTAATAAATGTTTTCACAAGTATTATTTTAATTATATTATACGATCTAGTCAACAAAATTATTTATAAAATATCAAATTATAAAGCCTGTTTTAGCTGTGTGATTTTTTGATTTTATCATGTTTTATAAAAATACATTGACATTAATTTTAAAAAGGTTTATTATACATAATATATTTTATGAAAGGACATTTTGTTATGGATGAAAAAAAATTATTAGATATTTTAAAAGACGAGGATTTCATTGAAGAAGTTTTTACAACTGCAACCCCACAAGAAATTAAGGAACTTTTTCAAAAAAAGGGGCTTAACCTTTCTGACAAAGAAATCGAAAAAGTAATAGAATTTTTCGAAAAAAACATCGAAGATGCAGAGAGTTTGTCAAATGAAGAACTGCAAAGCATTTCCGGAGGCACATCTGTAAGAATAAATAATTTAGAAAACATTTTACTCAAAAATATTAATGTTTTAGAAAATGCAAAACAGTGGGAACAAAAAATTAAAAATTAAAATAAATTTTTTAGTCTATCAAAAAAGGTTTTCCTTTTTTGATAATTTTTTTCTACTAAAGTTTTTTCAAAGTTCTTTAAAAGATCTTTTTGACTTTCAGACAAATTGCGAGGAACTTCAATGTGCACTTTAACATATTGATCACCTGAACCACGTCCATGCAATTTATGAACACCTTTGCCTTTAAGCCTAAAAACATCACCATTTTGGGTACCTTCATGTATATGATACTGAACTTTGCCATCTATAGTTGGAACTGTTAAATCCGCACCTAAAGCGGCCTGTGCATATGTTATTGGAATATCGCACCAGACATCATAATCTTTTCTTTCAAATATAGAATGCGGCTCCACATTTACGTAAATTTGAAGGTCACCGTTTTCTCCGCCCTTTGTACCTGCGTTACCTCGACCAGAAACATTCAAAATCTGTTTACTGTTAATTCCAGCGGGAATTTTTACTTCTATTTCGCAATGTTTTCGTATTCTTTTTCTTCCTCCGCAACGTGTACACGGATTTTCAATTATAACACCTTCGCCGCCGCATTTTTCGCATGTTCTGGTAGTTTGCATAACACCAAACGGCGTTCTTTGGTTAACAACCACATGTCCAGAACCTCCACAAGAACCACATGTTTTTGGTGAAGTCCCTTTTTTGGCTCCGGTGCCTCTGCACTCATCACAATTTTCTATACAGTAATACGAAACTTTCTTTGTGCAACCTTTTGCTGCTTCAAGAAATGTAATGTTTATTTTGCATTCTACATCTGTACCACGGCGCGGAACATTCGCGCTGCTTCGGCTTCTTCCACCACCGAATCCACCAAAAAAGCTGCTAAATATATCTCCTAAATCAAAATCATCGCCAAATGGATTTCCTCCGTAGTAACTATATCCTCCTGCACCTCCACCACCGTAATTCGGATCTGTACCGGCGTGGCCAAATTGGTCATACCTGGCCTTTTTTGTTTTATCAGAAAGGACATCATATGCCTCATTTACTTCCTTAAAATTCTGCTCAGCAGCTTTATCGCCAGGGTTTAAATCAGGGTGATACTTTTTGGCGAGTTTTCTATATGCTTTTTTTATCTCATCATCAGAAGCACCTTTACTTACTCCAAGCACTTCATAATAATCTCTTTTCTCGGGCAATATTTTCACCTCTTATTTAAAATAAGCCCCCTCCGCCACCTTCTTAGAGGCGGAGGGATAAAAAATCAAATTTTATTATTTCTTTTCTTCCGGATCAACATCTTTATAATCTGCATTATAAACATTTTCAGAACTATTTTGAGCCCCATCTGTTTGCTGCTCTGAACCAGTCTGACCTGCAGCATTTTGATCTGGATTTACTTTTTGATACAGTTTAGTAGAAACATCATACATTGCTTTTTGAAGTTCATCTGTGCCACTTTTTATTTCATCTACGCTGCCGCTTTTAATTTTTTCACGCAAAGAAGTTATTTTTGAATTTAAATTATCTTTATCTGCGCTTTCGATTTTATCTTCACTATCTTTAATAAGTTTTTCAACAGAATAACAAAGGTTTTCTGCTTGATTTTTTGTGTCAACTTCTTCGCGGCGTTTTTTATCTTCTTCAGCATATTGTTTTGCATCATTAACAGCTTTTTCTATATCCTCTTTGCTCATATTTCCGCTTGAGCTTATAGTAATATGCTGTTCTTTGTTTGTGCCAAGATCTTTTGCGGTTACGTTAACTATACCATTTGCATCAATATCAAATGTAACTTCAATTTGAGGCACTCCACGCGGTGCAGGAGCTATACCATCTAACCTAAAGAGACCTAATTGTTTATTATCTCTTGCAAATTCACGTTCACCTTGAAGAACATTGACCTCAACTTGTGTTTGACCATCTGCAGCAGTTGAGAAAACTTGGCTCTTTTTGGTTGGAATAGTAGTATTTCTTTCAATAATTTTTGTCATTAAGCCGCCCATTGTTTCAATACAAAGTGAAAGAGGTGTAACGTCAATAAGAAGAAGGCCTTTAACATCTCCGCCAAGAACGCCACCTTGAATTGCTGCACCAATTGCAACGCATTCATCAGGATTAATTCCTTTAAATGGATCTTTACCAATGAGTTTTTTAACAGCTTCTTGAACGGCAGGAATTCTGGAAGAACCGCCAACCATTAATACTTTATCAATTTTAGAAATTTCAAGTTCTGAATCTTTAAGTGCTTGACGAACAGGTCCCATGGTTTTTTCAACTAAATCTGCAGTAAGTTCATCAAATTTAGCTCTTGTAAGGGTTAGATCAAGGTGTTTCGGACCTGTGGCATCTGCCGTTATAAACGGAAGATTTATTGACGATGAAGTCATGCCAGAAAGTTCAATTTTTGCTTTTTCTGCGGATTCTTTAAGTCTTTGCATTGCCATTTTGTCAGAACTGAGATCTATTCCATTTTCAGCTTTAAATGAAGAAATCATCCAGTCTACTATTCTCTGGTCAAAATCGTCACCGCCCAAACGGTTATTACCTGCGGTTGCCAAAACTTCTTGTACACCGTCGCCCATTTCTATAATTGAAACGTCAAATGTACCGCCGCCTAAATCATAAACCAATACTTTTTGGTCATTTTCTTTATCAATTCCATAAGAAAGTGCTGCTGCTGTCGGCTCGTTGATAATACGTTTTACATTGAGCCCCGCAATTTTGCCTGCATCTTTTGTTGCTTGACGCTGAGCGTCCGTAAAATACGCCGGAACTGTAATAACAGCTTCTGTAACTTTATCTCCAAGATAGCTTTCCGCATCGGTTTTTAATTTTTGAAGAATCATTGCGGAAATTTCTTGTGGAGTATATGATTTACCATCTACTGTTACTTTATAATCCGTTCCCATTTCTCTTTTTATCGAAATAACAGTTCTATCCGGATTTGTAATTGCCTGACGTTTTGCAACCTGGCCAATCATTCTTTCACCTGTTTTTGAAAAAGCAACCACCGAAGGGGTTGTTCTAGAGCCTTCTGCGTTTGGAATTACAACCGGCTCTCCCCCCTCAATAACTGATACACATGAATTTGTTGTTCCTAAATCAATACCTATAATTTTTGCCATAATAAAATTCCTCCTAATTTTTTTGTTTTTTATTTTTAAATTTAAATTTAATTTGTTACTTGAACCATTGCATGGCGAATAATTTTATCGCCCATTTTGTATCCTTTTTGAAAAACTAAAGAAATAAAATTTTTCTTTTTGATTTTTTCGTCATCAATATGCGAAATCGCATTGTGAATATTTGGGTCAAATTCTTCGTCTGGTTTCCCAAAAGCCATAACATTTAAACTTTTAAGCGAAGAATCCATTTGACCTTTTAAAAGCTCTAAACCTTTTTTTTGCTCACCTTCTTCGTTTTTTGCTATATTCCATGCGGCATCTAAACTGTCTACAATTGGCAAAATTGCATTTACTGCATTTGCAACTGCGCTGGAATAAATCGAATCTTTTTCTTTTTCTGAACGTTTACGATAATTATCATATTCCGCTGCTGTTCTTAATAAAAGCTCTTTGGTTTTTTCTAGTTCGATTTTTAAATCTTCTATTTCTTTACTTTTTGTGTCTTTTTCTTCCTTACACTCCTTATTTTCTACATCTTTTAGATTTTCTTTTTTACTCACCAAACTGTCTCCTTTCTTAAAATATACTTCAGTCGCCTTTTAGAATTCTTTCCATCAACGCACCAACCAACGAGGAAACATATTCAATTTGAGAATAAATTTTGCTGTAATCCATTCTGGTAGGGCCTATGATTCCTATGGCGCCGAATTTTCCTCCTATATTATACTGAGTTGATACCACACTTGCGTTATGAAGCTGAACATATTTATTTTCTTTGCCAACCGTAAATTTCATCCCGTAATTATCTGAATCTAAAAGGTCAGAAACTTTTTCCTTGTCTTCTAAAAAATTAAATATATCCACCACCGTATCTGTTGTAATACCCGGTATAGATAAAAGATTGTTTTGACCATAAATTTTATTTTTAACTTCACATACTTCCTTTGCGGCCTCGATTAAAACATCTATCACAGGCAACAAAATAAGCGCTAATTCCCGATCTTTTCCAACCAAAATATTAATAAATTCCGGCGTAATGTCCCTTAATTTTTCTCCTCTAAATTTGCTATTTAAAATATCACTTATCATATGAAGAATATCAGCATTAAGATCATACTCGCATCTAAATATTTTGTTTTTCAACATACCGTCTGATGTCATAAGTACCAACATAACACTTCTTCTTCCAATTGGTACGAAAGTAATATTTCTTACCCTAGATTCACTAATCGGGGGCGTTGTTGCCACAGCGGTATAATTTGTAATTTCAGAAAGAACTTTCACAGAACCTTCCAAAAGTTTTTCCGGATCCTCAGAATAGCTGCTAAGCATTCCTTTTATAAAAATTTTTTCTTCTAAAGATAGTGGCTTTTTCGGCATTAATCTGTTAATATATAATCGATATCCTTGATAAGAAGGGACTCTTCCTGAAGAAACATGTGGCTGCAAAAGATAACCATAATCAGCCAAATATGCCATTTCGTTTCTTATTGTGGCGGAAGAAAAAGAAAATTTTAAATCTTCACACACGGTTTTTGAACCTACCGGATCTCCGGAACAGATATATCTTTCCACCACAGAAGTTAAAATCTTTAATTTACGATCTAACGGTTCCAGTACATTTCACCTCGCTTTTTAGCTATTAGCACTCTAACGCGTCGAGTGCTAATAATTAAACTTTACCATTAATTTTTAATTCTGTCAATACTTTATTTTAAATTTTTTTAATTTTATTTTTTAAAAGGAGGTTTATTTATGATTATTATGGCAATTGACTATGGCAAAGTTCGCACAGGACTTGCTATTTGCGACAAAAAAGAAATTTTACCATTTCCTATTGGAGTAATAGAAGAAAAAAATATGGAAATTTTATGTAATAAAATAACCGAAAAAACAACCGAAAACAATGTCGAGTTAGTTATAATAGGTTTGCCAAAAAACATGGACGGTTCGCTCGGCGAAAGTGCAAAAAGCGCTAAAAAGCTTGGAGAAAAATTAAAAGCCAAAACAGATATTAATATAGACTTTTGGGACGAAAGAAAAACAACAGTAACTGCCCACGAATATTTAAATCAAACCAACACACGCGGCAAAAAAAGAAAAAGTATAATCGACACGGTAAGTGCAACAATTATACTTCAAAATTATTTAGATTACAGAAAGAAAAACAGGGTATGAAAATTCATACTCTGTTATTTTTTATTTACCATAATAGCATTTAAGATAAATTTCTTTTATTTCGTTTACCAGCGGATATCTAGGATTCGCTCCTGTGCACTGATCCTCATGAGCAAGTTCAGAAAGAGCGTCCACTTTGCTTAAAAATTCTTCTTCTGAAATTCCATAATCTTTAAGCGTTTTTGCAATTCCAAAATGTTCATTTAAATCGTTTATACTTTTAATTAAATCATCTACTCCGCCCAAGCCAAGCATTTTAGCTAAATTGTAATATTTTTTGTCAGCTATATATTTTTTATATTTTGGGAAGCTAACAAACTTAGACGGTTTTTCAGAATTTTATTTTATTAAGTACGGAAGAAGTATTGCATTTGCACGACCATGCGGAATGTGAAATTCTCCTCCTAATTTATGTGCCATGGAATGATTTAGCCCCAAAAAAGCATTAGAAAACGCCATACCAGCAATAGTAGAAGCATTGTGCATTTTTTCACGAGCTTCTGAATCGTTTTCGCCGTAATCGTATGCCCTTTTTAAATAGTTAAATACCAATTTTACAGCCTTTTCCGCAAGCGCATCGGTGTAATCGCTTGCCATAACCGAAACATAAGATTCAATTGCATGGGTTAGGACATCCATACCCGTATCGGCAGTTGCAGATTTCGGCAAAGTTTTTGTGAGATTTGGGTCAATTATTGCAACGCTTGGTGTTAAATAATAATCTGCAAGCGGATATTTTACATTTTCTTTTTTATCCGTAACAACGGCAAAAGATGTGACTTCAGAACCTGTACCCGATGTTGTAGGAATAGCCACAAGCGTAATTTTATGGCTACTTGGATATTTATAAATTCTTTTTCTTATATCTATAAATTTAAGTTTAAGTCCATTAAAATCGAGATTCGGGTATTCATAAAAGAGCCACATTGCTTTTGCAGCATCTATAGCAGAACCTCCGCCAAGTGCAATTATGCAGTCCGGACTGAATTTTTTAATCATTTCCAGCCCATCCCATATCGTTTCAATATCAGGGTCGGGGTTTACATCAGAAAATATTTCAAAACTGCATTTATTTTTTCGATTATTAAGATGATAAAGTACTTTATCAACATTTCCTATGTTTACCATGGTTTTATCCGTTACTATAAATGCTTTATTTATATTTTCCATACTTTCCAAATATTCAAGGCAACCCTCTTCAAAATAAATTTGTGGCGGAACTATAAACCACTGCATATTGACCCTCCTTTTA
>JAFRKM010000042.1 GCA_017431755.1 Clostridia bacterium | reverse complement strand
CACTTGCCTAGTTTTTCCTACATTGTCCGATATTTCAGAAAGAGAAAAATCTTGATTATAATGCATATCTAAACAATCATGCTGAAAATCAGATAAAATACTCCCGTAAATATCAAAAAGAAGCGCTATATTAATATTTTTATCCATAATATTACCTCTTTTTATACGCTGTAAAAATATTTGCTTTACAGGCTAATTTCTAGTTTACACTATGTTTTTTTATCTGTCAAGCTTTTTTCTTTACAGTAATAATTTTTTTATATTTATTCATATATTTTTAAAAAACAAAATTAAAAGACTAAGGAAGTGTTTCCGCGTTGCGTATTAAACTATACATAAAAAACCATTTAAAAACAAAAATAATATTTTTTGCAGCTTTAATTATTTTAATTTCAAGTGCTTTTCTATCTAATTTTTATTTCTGGGCTACAGCTCCAAAACAAAATTTAAATCCAGGCGAAAGAAAACTACCTGTTTTAATGTATCATATGATTTCAAAAAATCCTACCAAAGAAAACAAATTTATAATATCTGAAAAAACATTTGAAGAAGATTTGAAATACATAAAAAGTCATGGTTTTACAGCAATTTTAATTGCTGACCTTGTTGCATTTTCTAAAGGCGAAAAAGATCTACCCGAAAAGCCCATACTTCTTACTTTTGACGACGGTGCATATAATAATTTTTTATATGCTTTTCCTCTTGCACAAAAATACGGAGCTAAATTTGTTTTTTCACCAATTGCAAAAGAATCAGAAAAATACAGCAAAATTAAAGACGAAAATCCAATCTATGCACACGCAAACTGGGAAGCAATTTCTAAAATGGCAAAAAGTGGACTTGTTGAAATACAAAATCACACGTACAATATGCATTCATGCCATAAACCACGAATCGGCTGCAAAAAACAACACGGAGAATCTCTACAAGATTACGAAATAAAACTTACAGAAGACTTAAACAAAGCACAAGATTTAATAGAAAAAAATACCGGCATTCGCCCTACCGCGTTTTTCTATCCTTTTGGAGCAAAAAGCGAATGTTCGGAAAAAATAATCAAATCTTTAGGCTTTAAAGCAACTTTTATGTGCGAAAGTAGAGTTAATATAATTAAAAAAGGTAATTCAGAATGCCTTTTAGAACTAGGCCGATTTTTAAGGCCACAAAATGTTCCTTCTGAGATATTTTTTAAAAAATTAAACGGGTAAATTTTATAACACTTTAAACTTTAAATTTCATATTATATCTTAAGTAATATTTTATTTTGGAGTGAATTATTTATGTTTGATGTATTTATAAAATTAAAACCCTCTGAATTTAAAAATAAAAAAATAAATTACTATATGATGTTAATTTATAGCGAAACAAAAAATATGCTCCCTCAAAACGCTATGAAATATAGTAATTCCCAAAACTCACGCTGTAAAAATTTAAATAATTCAAGCGAAACAGCAGAATTAATACTGGAAAGCAGCCTCTGCCGCAGCTGCCAGGGTAGCATAGATATATCTTTTTACCCAGGTAATCCCGATTCAAAAAGGTTAGCGCAAATTCTTACAGAAAATTTAAAAAATATTTTTAAAAATTCACGCGAAAAAATAAATATATTCCCTCAAAACAATAATTTGTCCGTATGTCCAACCGTAAACATAAGATTTAATTTTTCATGTAGCAACAATAATTTAGACTGGATATTAAAAAATATAGAAAATATTCCCGCTGCTATTGTAATGTCCCTCACAGAATTTTTTGGAATTCCTTTTACTCCTTACCAAAACAAAAAAATTGGCTTTTCAAAAACCGACGCAGCTATATTTAAACGCCCAAACACAAACTCTGAAATAATCCAAACCATCGAACCCGGTGAAAAGGCTATAATTATATCGCAGTGGGAAGATTGGTATATAATAAAAAAGAACGGTTCTCCGGGATTTATACACAGCAAATTTATAAACACATAAATTAAAACGTCTACTATTTTGTAGACATATTTTTTTTTACGTTGTAAAATTTATACTATAAGAAATCTAAAATAAAAAAAGCAGGGATTGAATTATGAGGGAAAACTTTAATGATTTTATTAATAAAATAAAAAACAAAAAAATAATGTTTTGCGGAATTGGAAAAAGCAACTTGCCGTTTATTAAAATGCTAACAAACGAAAAAATAAACGTGATTGCCTACGATCGCAAAAGCAAAGAAAGCATAAACAAAAATGTTTTAGAAAGCATTTCCGAAAATAAATATATAGCTTTACGCCTAGGTGATGAATCCGTCTGGAAAGAAAAAATAGATATAATAGTAAGAACTCCGGGGATTAGTTTTTATTCAGAAAATATCAAAAAAGCCAGAGAAAAAGGCACCATAGTAACATCTGAAATGGAAATGTTTTTCGATCTTTGCCCCTGCACTATTATAGGAATAACAGGAAGCGACGGAAAAACTACATCTTCAACAATTATAGCAGAAATTTTAAAAGTAGACGGGAAAAAAGTACATCTTGGCGGAAATATCGGTAAACCATTGCTTTTTGAAATAGATAGCATAAAAAAAGACGATTTTGCAGTGGTGGAACTTTCAAGTTTTCAACTTCTCTCCATGCGCAAAAGCCCAGATATTTCCGTAATCACAAATATTTCACCAAATCACTTGGATATACACAAAAATATGGATGAATACATCTTTGCAAAAAAGCAGATATTAATTCATCAAAGTGCTTTTTCTAAGACCGTGCTTAATTTTGACAACGATACAACAAAAAAATTAAGTTCTGATGTAAGAGGTCAATGCCTATACTTTAGCAGAAAAGAAAAATTAAATGCCGGCGTATGGATAGACGAAAATAAAAATATAGTATACTCTTTAAACGGTAAAAACGAAAAAATTATAAACGTTTCTGATATAAAAATTCCCGGTGGCCACAACGTAGAAAATTATTTAGCAGCAATTGCAACTACAAAAGATTTAGTAAAAATCGAAAGCATAAAGTCCGTCGCACAAAATTTTTCAGGAGTAAATCACAGAATAGAATTCGTAAGAAATGTAAACGGTGTTTCTTATTATAACGACTCAATTGCATCCAGCCCAACAAGAGTAATAAAAGGCACACTTTCACTTTTTGACAAAAAAATAATACTGATCGCCGGCGGTTACGACAAAAAAGTTCCTTTTGACGAGCTTGGCAAAAAAATAATAGAAAAAGTATCCACTCTGATTTTAATGGGAGACGCTGCACCAAAAATCGAAAATAGCGTTATAAATTCGCCTGGTTTTAAAAACACAGATCTAAAAATATTCCGTGTAAATAATATGGAAGAAGCTATTAAAAAAGCACATGAAAATTCCAAAAGCGGAGACACAGTAGTTCTTTCCCCCGCTTGCGCAAGCTTTGATTTATATAATAATTTCGAAGAACGCGGAGATCACTTTAAAAGCTTAATAAATAAGTTATAACACTGTAAAATTTACAACAAAAATGAACAGCCTGCAAAACGTGCAAGCTGTTCATTTTTTATTTTTTATCAAAAGACGGATTAAACTCATAAAAGTTTTTACTATTTAATTTATCTGTACAAAGTCTTAGACCTTCGCCGAAACGCTGATAATGAACCACTTCTCTTGCGCGCAAAAAGCGAATTGCATCTTTTACATCCGGATCGTCACAAAATCTAAGTATATTATCATAAGTAGTTCTTGCTTTTTGTTCTGCTGCTAAATCCTCGTGCAAATCTGTTATTGGATCGCCTTTAACTTGCATACTTGCTGCAGTGTAAGGTGCTCCACTCGCAGAAGTTGGATATATTCCTGTAGTATGATCCACAAAATAATCATCAAAACCCGCTTTTTTAATTTCTTCCGGTGTTAAATTTTTAGTTAATTGATAAACTATCGCTCCAATCATTTCCAGATGCGCAAGTTCTTCCGTACCTATATCTGTAAGAATCGCTTTAAGCTCTGGATATGGCATGGAAAAACGCTGACTTAAATACCTAAGCGATGCTCCAAGTTCCCCATCAGGACCACCTTATTTCAAAAAGATATAAAAATTACAGATAATAATATATTTTAACAAAATCTTCTTTTCTATCAAATATTATTTGAAAAATAAAGGATTTTAATATTTGATTTTTTAAATTTTCCGAAATTTTATTACTTTTAATAATTTCCACAAGCTTAAAAAAATTAATTTTCAAAGTAAACTCATTTACTAATTCCAAACGATTTTTTGAATTTAAGATATTTATCAAGCTGTTTATTTTTTCTTTTTGTAAAGATTTTTTTGCCTTGTATTCATCCAAAGTATCTGCACCAAATTCATAAGCTTTTTCAATTTTTAAAATTTTATCATTTTCTTTTGCTAATGAATTTTTTAAAATTTCTATTTCATTTTTTTGGTTTTTAGGAATTATATTTATATTTATATCTTCACAACCAATATCCTCTTTTAATTTTTTGAAAATAACTTCGCTTATTTTCAAAATAGATATCCCGTGGCTAACTTTGCAAATGCCTTTACAATATTTATAACATTGCAAAAAATTATTTTTCGCACATACAATTAATTTAGAACCACAATCACTGCAAAAAACAAGGTCACTTAACATATGAATATTTTTTTTTCGATTTTTTAAATTCAAATCATCATGCCGCTTTAAAATTTTTTGCACTTTTTCAAAATCGCTTTCGTTTATTAAAGACTTATGAACGCCGGTTATTACATTAAATTTTCTAGTACCTTTTTCTTTTTTCATTCTGAGTTTGCCAGTATACACAGGGTTAGTTAAAATATAACGTACAGATCTTACATCGAATTTATTACCCCTTTTTGTGTAAACCCCAAGATTACTCAGCTTTATAGCAATTGACCTTAAACTACATCCGTTTAAAAAATCTTCAAACATCATTTTTACGGCCTTGGCAGATACTTCGTCTACTTCAAAAGCAAAATCCCCTTTTTTATAACCAAAAGGCGGCACGTTTATAGTTCCACCTCTTAAAAATTTTTCATTCATTCCTCTTTTTACTTCTTGCGCTAAATTCACCGAATAATATTCGTCCATTGCCTCGAGAAGCGCTTCTATTAAAATCGAAGTTGGATCATCCGACAATTGCTCCGAAACAGATACAACAGATATATTAAATTTCCTTTTTAGCATAGATTTATAAACCACACTATCTTCTCTATTCCTTGCGAATCTGGAAAATTTCCATACCAAAATCACATCAAAAAGTTTAGGTACATTTTTTGCTTTTTCTATCATTTTTATAAACACAATTCTATTTTTAACGCTCTTCCCGCTAATTCCTTTATCTACAAAAATATATTTCTCCGGTAAATTATAACCATGTTCTTTAGCATATTTTTTTATTGTTTTTATTTGGCTATCCGGAGAAAACTCCAACTGATCTTCCGTTGAAACTCTAATATACGCAGCAGCGGTTTTCAAGAAATACCCCCTTATAAATTATTTCAATAAATATATATGAAAAAAACAAAAAAATAAAAGCCGAGCGAATAAATTCACTCGGCATTTTTGATTTAGGAGTTTATTCAGCTACAAGACATTTAAGCAAAGACACTAAAGCAACAATCAAAAACATAAAGAAAAATGCTAATGCACCAATTAAAACAATCAACGCAATCACAGCAACTTCAAGAGCTATGGAAAGTGCTGCTATCGAAGTCAAAATAGTACCAATTGTGCCAAATATCAAGCAAGAAAATTTTTCTCTTAAACAGTGCCATAATCTAGGGGTATTCTGACGATTTGCACTAGATAGTGCTACAAGCAAATATATTAGCGATGCACCAGCTATAGAAAATGCTATCCATATACCAGTAAAAATTAAAGGTGTAAATCCCAAAGAAAAAAGCACCGCGATTATTACGCCAAATATTATTCCAAGAATTATTCCTGAAGCTGTACATCCATTTCCACATACACAATTATTTTTTTCTGTCTTCATTTTTATCAACTCCCATTAACATACTATGTCACTAAATAAAAAATGTTAAAAATTCGACAATCTTTATTATTTGGTTTATGATAAAATAATATAGAAATTAAATTTATAAGGAAGTGAACGGCCAATAGGCCATCTTATATGAAAATATCACCTTCTATGCTGGCATGTGATTTTTCTCAAATGGGAAATGAAATTAAAAAAATATCGTCGCTTGGTGCTGATTATATCCACATGGATATTATGGACGGAAATTTCGTTCCGAATATTTCTTTTGGGCCCGATGTGGTTAAAACACTAAAAAAATTCAGCAACGTTCCATTTGATGTACATTTAATGATAGACCGTCCTGATAAATATATAAAGCAATTTGCAGAAGCCGGAGCAAATATAATAACTTTTCACTTAGAATCAAACTGCAATATACTAGAAACAATTAAACTAATTAAAAATTATAAAATAAAAGCCGGACTCTCTATTAAACCAAACACGCCTGCGAAAAAAATTATTCCATATTTAAACGATATTGATTTAACACTTGTAATGACAGTTGAACCGGGATTTGGCGGGCAAAAATTCATGGAAAATCAACTTGAAAAAACAAAGGCAATAAGAAAGCACTCAAAAAATGTGTTAATTGAGATAGACGGCGGAGTAAACGGAGAAACAATAAAAAAAATAAAAAAATATCCGGTGGATATTTGCGTTGCAGGAACATACATATTTAAAGCTCCTGACATAAAGGAGGCTATAAACTTAATAAAACTATGAAAAAATCTAAATTTTTTCGTGCGGCGTTTTTTTCTCTCACATTTCTAACTTTGGTAATTTTAGCATGCAAATATATTAAAACTTTAAAAACATCATATACTGTCCCTTCGTTTAGCCAAAACGAAACCCAAAATACAGAAAATAGCTATATGATTGGTGTATGGATACCTTATCTAGACTTAAATATAAACGACTCTGAAAATACAGAAGAAAAATTCAAAAATAAATTTGACGAAATAATAAAAGTGTCCAAAGAAAACAAAGCAAATACTCTTATTGTGCATGTTCGATCACACGGTGATGCGATGTATAAATCAAAATATTTCCCTTGGTCACATATTTTAACAGGAACTCAAGGCCAAGACCCTGGTTTTGATCCACTGGAATACATGGTAAAAACCTGCCATGAAAACAATCTAAAAATTCATGCATGGGTAAACCCTCTGCGAATTAAGTTGCCATCCAATCCAAACGAACTTTGTTCGTCTAATCCATATTTTAAATTGAGTAAAGAAAAATATTTTATAAAAAATAAAGGAAGCTTATATTATAACCCTTCATATCCGGAGGTTAGAGAATTAATTGTAAACGGCATTAAAGAAATTGTTCAAAATTATAACGTTGATGCAATACATATAGATGATTATTTTTACCCCGAAGGCGATTGTGAAATCTTAGAGCAATTTGATGGCATAACTAAAAAAGAAGCAATAAATTTGCTAATAAAAGAAATATATAGCGCAGTAAAAAACGAAAAACCAATCGTACAGTTTGGAATATCTCCGCCTGGGAATCTAAAAAAATGCGACCTAGTTGGCGCAGACATAAAAACCTGGGTGGAGAATTCTGGATTTGTGGATTATATTTGCCCGCAAATTTATTGGAGCACAGATTTTGATGAAATGCCATTTGAAGCTACCGCTAAAAATTGGAAAGAACTTTTCAAAAGCAACAATAATACAAAACTTTATTGTGGCCTTGCGCTATATAAAGCGGGAAGTGATTTGGCAGATAAAGGAACATGGAAGTCCAAAAATAATATCTTATCTAAAGAATTTAAAATATGCAAAAACTTAGGCTTTAACGGCATAATGATTTATTCCTGGAGCTTTTTAAAATCAGAATGCGCTAAAGCCGAACTTGAAAATTTATTAAATGAACTGAAATAAAAATTAATTTATTGCATTTTAACAGCTAATTCCAATGCCAAATTTATAATTTTTTCTTTTTCTAAAAATTTGACATTATCATCCAAACTTCTTTGATCCCATTTGAAATCATCTAAATTATCTGCCGCATAAAAAAACTGAAATAATTCTTTTTTTCTAAATTTAGCAACAGCGCTCATCGCAGAACATTCCATATCAACGCAGACACAGCCTTCACTTTTTCTCTTTAACATTTTACCGCGAGTTTCCCTGTATGGAGCATCAGTAGTCCACACTTTGCCTTGAATATAAGGTATATTATTACTTTTTAATATTTCTTCAAATTCATTTTTATACTTTTCATTTACCTTAATTTCATCAGATGCTTTCATATAGTGGTAACTAGTTCCCTCGTCCCTTATCGCAGAAGTAGGAAT
>JAFRKM010000041.1 GCA_017431755.1 Clostridia bacterium | reverse complement strand
GAAATACGGAGTATATACATAATCTCTCAAATCTAGATAATCAAGCTTATACTGTTCAGCACTATTTACAAGCTCAGCATATAATTTTACGCGCTTTTCGCGAGTAAGACCCACATAATCATAATACCATCCATTCGTAGAAACAATTACTATATACGGCTTTACACCAATTTGATTAAATAACTTAAGCGCCATATCGTAATCCTCTAATTCGTCAGACTCGCATAACTTTACACCGCTATAATAACCCTTAAGAGCATCTAAATTATATTGAAGATATTCTGTATAATAGCTATCGTAAACATAAAAATTATTATTTGTGCATTCACGTTTACCCGTTTCTTCTGCTATTTCAAATTCTTTTTCCCAATCTACCTTTTGCAGTTCTCTTTCCGGATAATTTTTATATTTTTTAACCACCTTATACGATTCATGATTATCTTTAACATCTAAAAATTTTTCTCTCAAATAATAATAAGGTTTAAATACATTAAATGCAGCATCAAAAAACCAATTATTCTTTGAATATAAATAAGCATAAAAACACGGTGCAGCAAGCGAAGCCTGACCTCTTAAAAGAGAGTATGTGCGCCGAGCAACGTATCTTTTAGTACTGTCGTCAATTTTAGGATTATTCATAAATTTATAAAACTGGATTTCAGAAAAATTTGCTCTAAATGAGTTTACATCAATTTCTTTATCTAAAAACCACTGAAGTGAAACTATAAAAACAATTTTTTTATCTTTAAAATCATCACCCATTGCGCCCACTTTAATGGCGTCAAGCAAACTTTGTGTACCCGCACGACCAATCAAGCACACGTTAGAATCCAAATCGGTATTAGGAAACATATTTGCGGGATTTTCTGCAATATAATCCGCATTTGCAAGTTCAGACGAACCAAGCAACATTAAATCGCCTTTGTTTGCATTATTTTTAAGGAGAGTAGTTCCTTTATTCATCTCATCGACACCATAATCGCGCCCAATAGCACTGTTATAATCCGAAACTATAGCTTTTTTTAAATAATTATTATAATGATACGCAAATAATACTACCACAGTAAACGGAATTAAAACATATGAAATATACTTTAATATCTTTCTAACCATCAGCTTTTATTTTACCTTCCCTTCCAAAAAAGAAATAAAATTATTAACCGTTGATATATCTTCTTTGGTAAAATCAGTCGGCTGGAGTTTTAGCCCTAATTTATCTTCAATAAGCAAAATTATATTTATTGTAGAAAGCGAATCAATAAGCCCTGCATCCATTAAATCCAGGTCTAAATCTTCTCTTATTTCGTCTGTTTCACATATTTCTTCCATTATATCAAGTGCCGTGTCTTTTAAATTTTCCATATAAATCCTCCTCAAATATTAAATAAATATCCAGAAAATATTAGCATACCAATTGCTACTATTTGAAAACAAATTACTCTGCTTACTATATCATAATATTTACTTTTTTTGAACTGTCTGTAAGTTTTAGATTTTAAATAAAAATCAGTAATCACAAGCATTATTCCTTGGTAAATGCCATACGCTATATAAAACAAAGTAAACCCATGCCAAAGTCCCATCACTGCCATTGTAAGCAAATATCCGCAACGCACGGCAATTTTTTTACTTTTAAATGTACCATTTCTTAGTGTATTTAAAACAAATCTACTAAATAAATAATCGCCAAACCATTTAGAAAGTGATATATGCCATCTGTCCCAAAACTCTTTCATATTATGAGCTAAAAATGGCTTATTAAAGTTTTCCGGTACCTTTATTCCCAATATATAACTTGTCCCAATTGCAAAATTTGAATAACCGGCAAAATCGAAAAACAAATAAAATGTATATGCATACATATAAATAACAACGCTTAAAAAAGTTTTTTCGCGTGGCAATTTATCAATTATATAAAGAGTAATAAACGCTGCTATACCCAACTTATAAACCACGCCAAGAAGTATTTTTTTTATTCCAATAAGCAGATAATCGTTTACATATTCATTTTTTGGAATAACGCGATCTAAATCTTTAGTAAATCTTTGATACCTATCAATTGGCCCCGAACTAATAGTCGGAAAAAATGTTATAAAATAAAGCATATCTAAAAATGGAAGCTTTTCAATATGATTATCATGAATTTCAATTATCAGCTGCCAAATTCTAAAACTTACATATGAAATTCCTACAAAACCAAGAAAATTAAACCTTGGAACATAAATGATCGATTTTATAAGTACAATTGGCACAAAAGAAAGAATTAAAACCCAAAAATAAACACAATCGCTTTTAGCACGTTTATTATAAAAATAATAAAACATTATCAAAAGACTTTCACACACTAAAAAAATTAAGAACTGATACATCTGCAAGCTACGATATCCAAATACCATATAAAGTGCAAAAAGTGACGCCACCATACCAAGATATTTTATTTTTTTGCCCATAATACCGGCAATTATGCCTGGGATCAATAAAACTGAGTAAATAATTATCGAAAACACATTAGTATATTGAGAAAAAACCATTATAGTTCCTCCATAAGTTTTTTACGATTAACTTTTCCGTTATTTGTCATCGGAATTTTATCTTTGAAAATAATTTTTTTAGGCACCATATAAGATGGTAAAAATCCAGCTAATTCTTTTTTAAGGGCAATCATGGATTTAAGGCTGCTTTCAATTTTAGATTCCGAAACTACAAATGCCGTTAAGCTGTCAATTATTCCATCCTTTTTCACAGGAAGTACCACGGCGTTTTTTATACCTTTTATTTTCATTAAGTTATTTTCAATATCCTCAAGTTCAATTCTATATCCATGTAGCTTTATTTGAAGATCTATTCTTCCGCAATAAAATAACTGTCCATCTTTAAAGTATCCTTCATCGCCAGTTCTGTAAAGTCTGTAGCTTGTCCCATTTACTGTTTTAGTTCCAAATGCCTTATTTGTTATATCAGGCCTATTAAAATAACCCACACTAACAGTATCACCAACAATAACTATCTCGCCTTTTTCCCCCTCGGGAAGCTCGCGCCCTTTTTCATCCATAATGAACACGTACGTTCCGTTTTTCGGTTTACCTACCGGCAAAGGACTATATTTATTTAAAACTTCAGAAGTTACATCTATTTCCGTCATTGCAACTGTTGATTCAGTCGGGCCATATGTGTTAATTACCTTTGCGCCAGGAAATCTTTCCAAAAGCAGATTAGCCGTGCTATTTGGAAGAGTTTCACCACAAAATAAAAACAATTTTATATTTGACATATTTTTTCCATTAAAATCATCTAACGCAAGGCACAAACTTGCAAAAGAAGGGGTTGAAACCCAAACGTTTGCTTTTGATTTCTTTAAAGATTCAATCAAAAGGCCATAATTTAGCTGAACTGCCTTTTCAAGGCACCACAGTGTACCACCTGTGTAGAGTGATGTATATAAATCCATAACGGATAAATCAAACGAAAACGGCGCCTGATTAATATATACGTAATCTTTGTTTTCTAAATTTTCTCCACCCAAAAACGAAGACCACTTAAGAAAATTATTAAGGCAATCCGCTGTTATTTGAACACCCTTTGGCTTACCTGTGCTACCAGATGTAAATATAATATAAAAAACATCATCATCTTTTACATAGCAAGATTCATCTATTTTATCATTAGTAGAATTAATTATACTTTCTATTTCATCTAAAGATAAAACGTTTTCAGTATCAAAATTTAATTTTTCCAAAGAAAAAATCACCGGCGATTTCGTTTCTGATATTATATCTTTTACGCGTTCATCAGGCACAGAAATATCAACAGGGCAATATGCTCTGCCGGATTTTACACACGCCAAAAAACAAACTATCATAAACGGATCTTTATGGCCATAAACAACTATAGGAAATTTATTATCTTTAAACTCATTTTGAATATAAAAAGCAAGCCTGTCTGAATAATCCCAAAGTTCTTTATAAGTAACCGATTTGTTTTTACTATTTTCAGAGTAAATTGCTATTTTATCTTTGTTTTTTTCGGAATAAATTTTTATTTTTTCAAGTATTCCCATTTTTTAAATATCTCCCTTTGCAAAAAATAAAAGAATATCTAATTTATTTTACCAAATAAACAAAAATAGTTCAATAACAAATTGAAAAACAAAATTTTATTATTTTTATTTAATCAAATAAAGTGTTTTTTGCGTAGGGCAAAGCGGTTCTCCACCATTTTTTGTAACCCTTACCATTTCTTCAATGGAACCACCGTTTTCTATTTGTATTCTAGGTTCAATAGTGTAAACTCCATTTTCGCGGAGAAGCATTCCCGAACGCTTATGCCCTGCAGGTGATAAACTTGTTCCGGGGCTATGAGCGGTTTCGCCAACGGGATGACCTGTAGCATGATTATAATCTGGATATCCCGACCCTATTATTATACTTCGAACTAATTTAT
>JAFRKM010000040.1 GCA_017431755.1 Clostridia bacterium | reverse complement strand
ATACATTAGGATTGCAAGGTCAAAGTCATGCTTTAGGAACTTAAAGCTAATAGGGGATGATATTTGGTAAGGAAGGTTTGAAACGATTTTATTGAACTCTGGGAAATCCACCTTAACGGCATCGCCGTTGATAAGATTTACATTATCGATTTTCTCTTTTTCCAAACGTTTCTTCAATATGTTAAAAATAGCGGTGTCTTGCTCTATAGCTATTACTTTTCCAACTTTCTTGGCAAGTTCAATTGTCAAAGTACCTATACCTGGACCAATTTCAAGTACAGTATCCTCTTTAGTAAGCTTTGCATATTCAATGATTTTCTTTCTTTTGAAATCATCGATAAGGTAATTTTGACCTAAATTCTTGTTTAAAATAATCCCATTTTCCTGCAATATTTGTTTAGTCTCTTTAGCTAAGGATATTTTTTCAGTCAATCAATCACCTTTTTAGCCATTAAAACAGTAGTTTATCGTATTTGAAAATCATTGATGATTAGTTAAAAATTAAAAATAAAAAATAGAAAAATGAGTTAAACTCTCTTTTCAGAGTTTTACTCATGGAAAATTTATTCCTTGTTTTCGGAATTAGGTTTGTTTTGAGGTTTTTTGCCTCTGTTATTAGGTTTTTTACCTCTGTTTCCTTGTTTTCTTCCTCTTCCTCTTCCTTTGCCGTATTTTTTTCTTTTGTTGGCAGGGTGTCTGGATGGAACTTGGGTAAACATGTAATACTTGTTCTTGCCTCTTTTCACTGTAGTGGTATCAAGTTCTAACCTAACTCTTTTTGCAAGCATATCCACAGGTTCTCCAAGGAGAGGAACTCTTTCCTTCAAGTCTTCAAAGCTTTTGAAAGGCTCTTTTTTACGCTCTTCCAAAATCATTTGAGTGTGCTTTTTACCGATACCTGGGATTAGCTCCAATTTATGCATTTTGATGTTAAGTGAATCGATTTCATTGAAGAATTTTACATAAATGTCTTCATGAGCTAAAATGATTTCCTTAATTGCATATTCCAATTCGATTCTACTGGTTGCAGTTAAGTTTTCAAAGTCTAATAATCCTTTTACTCTATTCACCTTATCTCTTTTTCCAGATCCTATATAGACTTTGTCATGAATATCTAAATCAACACCTTCTTTAGGTGTAACTTCTATTAATGTGAATTTGTCTACTCCAATAGCTTGTGCAATAGGTTTGCCATGAGCAGTTGGTCTTTCTGGATTTACATACCCAAATTTAAGATAATCTAAAATTATTACGTACTCCTCTTTTTTTGGATTAGGATTATCAATGTTTGGATTATCCATATTTTCACCTCATTTTAATTTTAAATGTTTATTAGTTCTAGCAATATTCTTTTATTTTCTTTTGCTAATTCTCTACGATTAATTTTTTAATAATTCATTTTTAATTATTATTTAATTTTTAATATAATATTAGTATATTTTAAACTTATTAATATTTATAATTTTATTCTTTTTTGTTAAAAATAGCGAAATTAATTGAAGTTCAATGAAAATTTTAAGAATGAAAAAACAGTATGCTCTTAAAAAAATTTAAAAAAAATTTAAAAAATATTTAAAAAATATTTAAAAAAGAGTAAAATAGTTCTTTATAAAAAATAAGAAATAGTTAAAAGTAGTAAAAATTGTTAAAAAAGTAATCTCTGCATTGAAGAATAAAAATAGAAAAATAATTTGATTTAAAGAGATTTATAAGAATAAATCCTCTTCAATATCATATTTTTCTAAAATTTCAAGAATTTCCTTCATTTCATCGTTTGAAGGAGCATTTCTTTCTTTTGCGAAAATTAATCTTAAGTCCGCCATGTCTCTTGGCACAATATCTGCCATACGAACAGCTTGCTTGTGGTCGACATAAGCTTCAAGTTCTTCGATTAATTTTTCAGTATCTTCAAGGGAAAGTTTATTTAGATTAGTTACATGAGCTAAAGTTAAATTTTGTTCATAACTAAGTTCATGTTTTTCTGAAAACTCTTCGAGAATTTCTTTCACTTTAGCTGCAGGTATTGGCTCTTTTTCTAATGTATTTTTCCCAATCATTGCACTCACTCTTGTAATTTTAAGTGTTCTGGAGTAACGATTAATTCTTTTGCTTTATTACCATCTTTTAATGCAAGTATGTAAGCTTTACCTTTTTTGTCCACTACTTTAGCAGTTTTTCCATGGAATCTGGAATGAGGTTGGCCTTTTTGGATACTTGGGTCGATGATAATGTGTACCATATCACCGTTTTCGAATTGTTGAATTCTTCTGGTGATTGGATTTGCACGACCAGGTCTTACTCTTTTGGTCAATTTTTTTCTACTTCTACTTTTAAATCCTCTGGATCTTTGCATTTTTATACCTCTTTAATATTTAATTAATTATGTGGTAAAAATATAAAACCCATCATTTTATATCTTTTTAAATAGCTAGTAGCCCAGTACGATATTTAAGTTGAATACCATAGCTTAAGCCCTTCGGTTTAGCTATTCATTGTAAAAGCCAATATATAAGTCTTATTTAGACTTAGCCCTAACCGTAGGTTTAATTGATTAGAACATATCTAAATTTTATATATTGAAAGAAAAAAATATCAAAAATATTATAAAATATCATAAAATTTTAGTGACTGGATTTCAGCAATAATCCAATCTTCTATTTTTGATAGTATTAAAGTATATATTTTAAGATATTAATAAAGTTTATGTTTTT
>JAFRKM010000039.1 GCA_017431755.1 Clostridia bacterium | reverse complement strand
TTAAAAACAAAAAATAAAAAAAGAGTCTTTAGACACGAGGAATACCATTTATTAATATATCAACTATTTATAAGTAGGGCACAGAGCAAAATGTATACTGCCAAAATATAAAAGATTATTATAAAAATACGCTTAAAATAGAAAACCCAAAAGCTTTTGTAAAAACATATGGTTGCCAGCAAAATGTTTCTGACAGCGAAAAATACAAAGGTATGCTTGTAAACATGGGTTTTACTTTAACTGATAATCAAGAAAACGCAGACGTTATACTTTTTAACACGTGCGCAATAAGAGAAAATGCCGAAAACAAAGCCTTTGGGAATATCGGCTGGGTGAAAAACCTAAAAAAAACAAATGAAAATTTATTTATAATACTCTGCGGCTGCATGACAGAGCAAAATACGATAATTGACAAAATAAAATCAAAATATGGCTTTATAGATTTAGTTTTTGGTACGCATTCGATTCACAAATTTCCAAAGTATTTTTACGAAACAATTTTAAATAAAAACGAAAATCAAAAAAAATCCGGAAAAAATTACATAAAAGAAACCGAAGATATTATTACAGAAGATTTTCCTGCTGTTAGAAATAATAATTTAAAAGCATTTTTACCCATTATGTATGGATGCAATAATTTTTGTTCGTACTGCATTGTTCCGTATGTCAGAGGCCGTGAACGAAGCAGAAACTCAGCGGAAATTATTTCTGAATTTAAAAAGCTGCTTGAAAACGGATACAAAGATATAACTCTTTTAGGTCAAAATGTTAATTCTTACGGCAAAGGATTAGAGGAGAATATAAACTTCCCCAAGCTTTTAAAAAAACTGGACGGCTTTGAAGGCGAGTACACCATAAGGTTTATGACCTCGCACCCGAAAGATGCGACAAATGAACTTTTTGACGTTATAAGTAAAAGCAACCATATAGCGCATCATATTCATCTTCCGGTACAGTGTGGCAGTAATAAAATTTTAAAAGAAATGAACCGCAAATATACAAAAGAGTCTTACCTAAAAATAATAGATTATGCGAAAAGCAAAATCCCGGATATTGTTTTTACAAGCGATATAATCGTAGGATTTCCCGGTGAAACGTACGAAGATTTTTTGGAAACAACCGATCTTTTAAAAAAAGTAAAATTTGCGTCACTTTTCACTTTCATCTATTCCCCGCGCGAAGGGACTCCAGCTGCAAAACTTCTTGATCCCATAAGCAAACACGAAAAAACAGCCTGGCTTTTAGAGCTTTTAAAAATTCAAGAGGAAATTTCGGAAAACCTTCACAAAGAAATGATTGGGGAATCGCTTAAAGTTTTAGCGGAATCATTTTTACCCGAAACAAATGAACTCCTCTGCAGGACAAGCGGGAACATCTTAGTAGAAGTAAAAGGTAAAAAAGATAACATCGGAAAATTTTTAAATGTTTTAATAACAAACTCTAAAAAAGAATCTTTAAAAGGAAAAATCATATAAAAATAAAAAAACAAAAAGGAGAAAAAACTATGGATTTAATTAATTTAGCAAAAAATTTAGGAGCTGAAATTCAAAAAAGCGACGAGTACACAGAGTATAAAATAAAAGAGCAAAACGTGGAGTGCAACAAAGAACTTCAAGAAATGATAGAAAATTTCAACTTAAAAAAAGCCTCCATAAATGAAGAAATTTCCAAAGAAGAAGTAAGCCATAAAACAATCGACAAACTAAATGCCGAAATAAGCGATCTTTACTCTAAAATAATGACAAATGAAACCATGAAAGAATTTAACAGTTCAAAAGAAAAATTTGAAAATATTCTTAGAAAAATAAATTATATAATAACAGCATCTGCAGGCGGACAAGATCCTTATACAGTAAACACAGATGAATTATCAAGCTGCACAGGAAGTTGCTCGAGCTGCTCAGGATGCAACTAAGAAAAATCAAAAATTATTTTTAAAAAGCAAGTGAGGAATATATGACAGAAATTTCACCAATGATGAAACAGTACATGGAAATTAAAAATCAGCATAAAGACAGTATTTTATTCTTTAGGCTCGGCGATTTTTACGAAATGTTTTTCGATGACGCTAAAGTTGTTTCGGAAGAACTCGATTTAACCCTTACAGGTAAAGACTATGGACAAAAAGAAAGAGCGCCAATGTGCGGCATACCGTATCATAGCTGCGAGGCATATATTGCACGTCTTGTTTCAAAAGGATACAAAGTTGCAATGTGCGACCAAATGGAAAATCCCACAACTGCAAAAGGCCTTGTTAAGCGTGAAGTTGTACGTGTAATTACTCCTGGAACTGTTATGGAAGAAAGCATGCTTGATGAAGCCAAAAACAACTATATATGTTCTTTGGTTATATCCGAAAATAAAGAGGAAATCGGCATATCTTTTTGCGACGTTTCAACCGGAATTTTATATGCCACAAAACTTGAAGGTGATAAAACCTACGCCGTCAATCAGCTAAAAAATGAACTGGGCAAATTCTCCCCCAGCGAAATTTTAATAGACAAAAATACAGTTATTGATGAATCTTTAAGTAGTTTTCTAAAAAATAAAATTTCCTGCAGAGAAGAATTTTTGAATAACAGCGAAGACTTTATAAACTCAAAAAATATGCTAATAAAACAGTTTAGCAAAGATAAACTAAAAAAATTCAATATAGAAAAAAACATAATAACGGTAATTGCTATCGGCAATTTGCTCGGTTATCTTAAAAAAACTCAAAAATCAGGTCTAGAGCGCATAAATTCAATTAATTTTTATAATAAATCCGAGTTTATGGGGCTCGATATTAACACAATAAGAAACCTGGAAATTACCGAAACTATGCGCAGTAAATCCAAAAAAGGCTCTCTTCTCTGGGTCCTTGATAAAACAAAGACGTCCATGGGCAAAAGATTACTTCGCTCTTGGATTGAAAGGCCACTTGTTGACATACAAAAAATAAAATGGAGACAAGACGCCACCGAAGAACTTGTGAATGATATCTCTTTAAAAGATGATTTTAGAGAAAATTTATCCGGAATTCAAGACATTGAAAGGTTAATGACAAAAATAACATATGGTTCAGCTAATGCAAGAGATTTAAAATCACTATCCTCTACCCTTTCAAAGCTACCGCAAATTAAATTTAATCTTTACAAATGTAAATCTTTCTTTTTAAGCAAAATGTGCGAAAATTTAGACCTTTTAAAAGAAATATACATGCTAATTGAAGACGCAATAATTGATGACCCGCCAATGCTTATTAAAGAAGGCGGAATAATCAAAGAAAAATACAGCGAAGAAGTGGACAGACTCCGAAGCGACATTAAAAATGGCAAAACTTTAATTGCAGACATAGAAAACCGCGAGCGCCAAAAAACAGGTATTTCTAAATTAAAAATAGGATACAACAAAGTCTTTGGATACTATATTGAAATTACAAACTCATTTAAAAACCTAGTTCCACAGGAATACATTCGCAAACAAACTCTTACAAACTGTGAACGATACATAACCCAAGAGTTAAAAGATTTGGAAGCTAGAATTTTATATGCCAAAGATAAAATAAATGAAATTGAATACGAAATTTTTGAAAAAGTACGCCTTAAAATCGCAGAGCAGCTTCCAAAAATTGCCAAAGTAGCTAACATTATTGCCAACCTTGATGTTATTGTTTCATTAGCAGAAACGGCTTGCTTTAATAATTACGTTAAACCTGAAGTAAATGAAGGAAAAACTATTTTTATTAAAGAAGGACGCCACCCAGTGGTTGAACAGCTTTTAACTTCCGCACCGTTTGTGCCAAATGATACTTTACTTGACAATAACGAAAATATGGTGTCGGTTATCACAGGGCCAAACATGGCAGGAAAATCAACTTATATGCGCCAAACCGCTTTAATAACTTTAATGGCACAAATTGGCAGCTTTGTTCCAGCATCAGAAGCAAAAATCGGCATTGTAGACAATATTTTTACACGTATCGGCGCATCAGATGATCTAGCGTCAGGGCAATCCACATTTATGGTAGAAATGAACGAAGTTGCAGACATTATAAAAAATGCCACTTCAAACAGCCTTTTAATACTCGACGAAATCGGCCGCGGAACTTCTACATTCGACGGAATGAGTATAGCAAGAGCTGTTTTAGAATATATTGCAAATCCAAAAACACTTGGAGCAAAAACTTTATTTGCAACTCATTACCATGAACTAACAAGCATGTCAGGAGAATTTAACAATATTAAAAATTATAATATAGCAGTAAAAAAACGCGGCGATGATATTACATTTTTAAGAAAAATTGTTCCCGGCGGCGCAGACGATAGCTACGGAATTGAAGTTGCAAAACTTGCCGGACTTCCTCAAAATATTATCAAGCGATCAAAAGAAATACTCAAAATGTTGGAATCTAATAATTATCCAAGCGTGAGTACAAAAAATGAAAACACTGAAAATATTTCACAAATCACTTTATCGGACTATAGTTCTAAATCAAACGAAATAATAGAAAAACTCAAAAATATAGACGTAAGCGTTCTAACACCTGTTGAATCCATGAATGTTTTATACAATCTTGTGGAAATGACAAAAAATTAAGTTTAAAGAGGTTCCAAATGAAAAAGATTAACATTTTAAGCAAACAAACTTCCCAATTAATAGCCGCAGGAGAAGTTATTGAAAGGCCGGCCTCAGTAGTAAAAGAATTATTAGAAAATTCCATTGATGCCGGAGCAACAAGAATTACAGTTGAAATTAAAAACGGCGGAAATAAACTAATTAAAATAACAGACAACGGTTGCGGAATTTACCGAGAAGACGTAAAAAATGCATTTTTGCGCCATGCAACAAGCAAACTTAAAAATGCAGACGACCTAGAAAAAATATCATCACTCGGCTTTAGAGGTGAAGCCTTAGCTTCCATATGCGCGGTTTCTCGTGTAGAAATTATCACAAAATCAGCCGACGAAGAAATCGGTACACAGTTTTTTATAAACGGCGGATTACCCGGCAAACTTCTTGATATTGGCGGCACTAATGGAACAACTATTTTAGTAAAAGACCTTTTTTATAACACTCCCGCACGCATGAAATTTTTAAAAAAAGATGTCGCGGAAGCTAACGCCTGCGCTGGAATAATTGACAAAATCGCCCTTTCTCATCCAGAAATAGCTTTTAAATTTATAAGAGACGGAAAAGAAACCCTGCACACAACCGGAAACAAAAAAATCTCATCAGCTATATACTGCGTGTACGGGAAAAGTTTTTTTGACGGAATGATACCCGTAAAGTATGAGTATAAAAACATTAAAATTGATGGATTTATAAGCAAACCGGCGTTTTCCAGGTCCAGTCGAAGCATGCAAAATTTCTTTTTAAATGGGCGATACATAAAAACCAAAACAGGATGCAGTGCTTTAGAAGAAGCTTTTAAAAATTCGGTAATGGTCGGCAAATTTCCATATTGCGCAATTTATATTGAAGTTAACCCTGAGTTTGTGGATGTTAATACTCATCCAACGAAAACAGAAGTAAAATTTTCTGATGAAAAATTAATTTTTGAAGCAATTTATTATAGTGTTAAAAATGCACTTATGAATTTTAACAGTCAAAGCTCTGTTTTAAATCCACTAAATAACATTTCTTATAAAAACAGCGAAGAAAAAAAAATACCACCAGAAGTATTTATTAGTAAAAACAAAGCCTCTGAATCCCAAAAGCCAACCAATGACAAATTTGCTTTTAAAAATATAAATTTTAGATCAGAAAACACGCTGAGTAGT
>JAFRKM010000038.1 GCA_017431755.1 Clostridia bacterium | reverse complement strand
GTTTTGGAACGTAATAGATGCCAACGTTTTAGACTCTTTCTCAACTTTTACGCCTTCTTTTGCTTCAATAGCCTGATGTAAACCTTCATTGTAACGTCTGCCATACATTATGCTACCTGTAAATTCGTCGACGATCAAAACTTCGCCGTCACGAACAACGTAATCGATATCCTTTTGCATAACGCCATTTGCTTTTATTGCTTGGTTTATGTGGTGTTGCAGAGTTAGATGTTCGGGGTCGGTAAGATTTTCCACGTTAAAGTATTTTTCTGCTTTTTCCACACCGGATTTGGTAAGTGTTGCGGTTTTTGCTTTTTCGTCCACAACGTAGTCATGGTCTTGGAATAATTCTTCATTATCTTCTTTGGTATCAATTTCTGCCACTTTAAGCATTTTTAAAGATTTTGCAAAAGTATCTGCTATTGTGTACATTTCGGTGGATTTGTCGCCTTCACCAGAAATAATAAGAGGCGTTCTGGCTTCGTCGATTAAGATGGAGTCCACTTCGTCCACTATGGCAAAATTATGTCCACGTTGAACTTTTGAACTAATATTTGTTACCATGTTATCACGTAAGTAATCAAAACCAAATTCGTTGTTTGTACCGTAAGTAATATCTGCTAGGTATGCTTTTGTTCTTTGTTGACGTGTACTTTCGTTAAGTATTAGGCCTACTTCCAAACCTAAAAATCTGTATATTTTTCCCATTTCTTCTGAATCGCGTTTAGCAAGGTAGTCGTTTACCGTTACGATATGTACGCCCTTACCTGTTAAAGCGTTAAGATATGCAGGAAGAGTTTCAACCAGCGTTTTACCTTCACCGGTTACCATTTCACTTATTCTTCCTTGATGTAGAACTATACCACCTAAAATCTGCACAGGAAAATGGCGTTTGCCAAGAACTCTGTCTGCAGCCTCGCGGCATACCGCGAAAGCATCAGGCAAGATATCTTCAAGTGTTTCTCCGTTTTTTAGACGTTCCTTGAGTGTTATGGTTTGAGAAGAAAGTTCTTCATCGCACATATTTAAATATTTTTTTTCTAAGTCCATAACTTTTTGAGCTATTGGACGAATACGTTTAAGCTCACGTTTACTGTAATTCCCAAATAAAAATTTTAAAAAACTCATTTTTTCAACTCCTAAAAATTTAAAGCGATAGTAAATTTAATTATACTTCAAAATAAAAAAAAAATCTACTGAAATTTATACAAAAAATAAATTTATGTGCTATAATTATAATTATAACAAATTTTTCAGTTGATTTCTATAAAATTATTAATAATTTTAATTTTAAGAATATAAATTGTTTTTCTTTGTACAACAATTAATATGTAAATGAAGTAAAGAAGGTGGTTTTTTAAAATGAATATTAATAAATTTGATGAAGTTTTCAAGATTATGAGTATGTCTTTTCCGAAAACTGAAATTGGAACTTATGAAGCGCAAAAAAAACTTTTAAATAATCCAAAATATCATTTGATAATTAAAGAAAATGAAAATAACAGAGTAGTGGCATTTATGGCTGTATGGAAATTAAATGGATTTGATTTTATAGAACATTTAGCTGTGCATCCAGATTCAAGAGGCACGGGAATAGGGTCAAAAATAATAAAAGAATTTTTAAATTTTTCCAAAAAACCAATAATTTTAGAAATAGAAGTTCCAAATGATAAGGATGAAAATACAATTAGGCGGAAAAATTTTTATGAAAAATTGAATTTTAAATTAAATAGTAATACATATTATCAGTTGCCACTAAAAAAGGGTAACCCAATGATAGAAATGAAGCTTATGAGTTACCCAAAAAAGTTAAATGATGATGAGTTTAAAAAAGTAGAAAAAGAAATACAAAAAGAAGTTTACCACAAGTTTTAAAATTCATTTTTAATACTTCTTAAAAATAAATCTGTAATCATTTTTTTGGTTGCGGTTTTTTTCTTTATGGCAGTATTAACCGCGGTGCAAATGGGGAGATCAGTGCCATATTTTTTCCCTAATTTCAGTAATGCAAAAGATGTGTAAACACCTTCAGCAAGTTTATCGTATGGTTGCCCGAGAGCCAGCATTTCACCGAATTTACGGTTGTTGCTGTGTTTAGAAAAAAGTGTGGCTTGATAATCACCTAAATGTGCAAGACCATAAGCAGAAAGTTCATTTCCGCCCATTGCTTTAATAAGCCGTGAAATTTCACGTGTGCCTCTGGACATAAGTGCACCTTTTAGCGATTCAAATTTTAAACCATCTAAAATTCCTGCGGCTATACCCATTACATTTTTAGATGCCGCACCTATTTCACTGCCTATTAAATCTGAGCCATAGTAAAATCTAATTAATGGGCTAGAAAATTCCTTTACGAGCATTTTTTTAATTTTTTCTTTTTCAGAATCTATTATCATACAGTTGGGTGTACCAGTAATGAAATCTTGAACATGTCCAGGTCCAACCCAAACGGCAACATTGGAGTCATTTCCTATATGGTCTTTAATTATTTCAGAAAGACGTTTTCCGGTGCTCTCTTCTATTCCTTTCATGCAAAGGACAAAAATTTTGTTGTTAAGAGTAACCCCGGTGTTTTTTAAGTTTTTCATAAAATCCGAAAGACTCTGTGCACTTATTGATATTAAAATTATTTCAGATTTTTCTGCTGCATATTTTAAATTATCAGTAATATTAAATGTTTGATCTATTTCAAGCCAGTCATTTTTTCTATTTTCAATAAGTTTTTTTAGACGTGATGATTCTGGACGCCCCCAAAGAGTTACGTTTTTTCCAATTTTATTTAAATACCACGCAATAAAAGAGCCCCAACGTCCGCAACCAAAAACAGATACGTTCAAATTTTTTCAGTCCTTTACTATTTTTTCATTCAATGTAATTATATACGATTTTTAAAAACAGTAAAGAAAAATTTTGAAAAATTTTGTCAGCTGCAGTAATCTTCTATTAAATTATTAAGTTCTTCCTGGCCGGAAACTTCTATTCCTTGTTTTAATAGTTTTTGGTCTTCTGTTGGAAGTTCACCAACCGCTATGTTTGTAATTTTAAAAGGTTTTTCTTTGCTTTTTTCAAAAATTGCAATATTTCCTCTGTATTCTTTGACGCAGTAAGAGTCGCTTTTTTTTATTTTTTTTTGGATTTT
>JAFRKM010000037.1 GCA_017431755.1 Clostridia bacterium | reverse complement strand
TTTCTTTTCTTCTTTTATTTTCAAATTAATCAGAGCTTTTTTTAATCTTTTAAAATCTTCCCGCGTATTAAACGGCGTAACAATTAAAACTGCATAGTTACTATCGCAAAATTCAGGTTCTACCCCATATTTATAAAGATGCTCTCTAAATTCATAACCACTATACCCCACTTTCCAGATTCCAAGAGTTATTCTAACAGGGTCAAAAATATTTTCATCTGGAATAAAAATCCCTTTTTCTTTTGCCAAGTTTTTGATATTTTGAACTTTATTTTTTAGTTTTTCAAACTCTTTTTCTCCGTAATTTTTCAGCCAGTCTCTTGCAATATCCATAGAAGACATAATCACATAAGAAGGACTAGTTGAACCAAAAAGCACCATTTTATTTTTAACATCTTCGCAAAACCTACTGTCATTGATATGCAGCCATGCACCACCCGTAAGAACAGGTAATGTTTTATGCGCCGAATCAGCAGACATTGCTGCTCCCATATCAAGGGGGTGCAAACTTTTTTCCATAAATTTTAAATGCGAACCATGTGCATTGTCAACTAAAACAGGCACATTTTTTTTACTGCATTCTTGCGAAATTAAATTTATATCTTGAAGTATTCCATAATAACTTGGACTTGTAGTATAAAAAGCTTTATAACTTGCTTTCTGATTTAATTTTTCTTTCAGATCTTTAATGTTTATTTTTTCAAAAAGACGTGAATTTTTACTGTACTCTCTTTTTATCCACACAGGATCAATATCCAAAAGAGCCATTGCTGAAACCGCAGAACGATGCACAAGTCTGTCGCAAAGAATTTTTTCGCCACTTTTTGCAACCAAAGCAAGCATCGTTTGAATGCAAAGAGTATTTCCTCCGGAAGAAAAAACTGATTTTTTACTACCATAAAGTTTAGTTAAGTCATCCTCGGCTCGCTTTATTATACCCGAAGCTTCATAAAGGCTATCTGTAAGGGGAAGTTCTGTATAATCAAGCGACAAAATCCCACTTTTACCAAACACATTCGATTTATGACCAGGAGTATGAAATGATGATCTATTTAGTTTTTTATAGCGTTTCAATGACTCATATAATTTTCTTTTCAAAATTTCCTCCTATTTTTTATGAATATATAAATATTTTAAATCAAATAATAAACAAAAAGGATGTGATTAAACATGAACATAAGCAAAAAAGAATATTCAAAAATGGCAAGTAAATGCTCTCCGCCAAGTCCACTTTGGAAAGATTTATTTTTGGCATTCATTTCAGGTGGGTTAATTTGCACATTTGGACAATTTCTCTGCCAAACATATATGACTTATTTTAGTCTAGACAAAAAAACCGCAAGCACTTGGGTTTCGGTTACATTGATTGCATTAAGCGCACTGCTTACAGCATTAAATTGGTACGGAAAAATTGCCAAATATGCCGGCGCTGGAACAATTGTACCAATAACAGGCTTTTCAAACTCAATAACCGCACCTGCAATAGAATTTAAAAGCGAAGGACATATTTTCGGAATTGGTGCCAAAATGTTTATAATGGCTGGCCCTGTAATAGTTTACGGGACTATTGCTTCGATAGTTTACGGATTAATAGTATGGACATGGCATTTATACTAAAGTTATCCTCGTTGCCTGCGAACTTCATACATTAAAACTCCTGCTGAAACAGAAGCATTCAGTGAATTTATTTTACCCATCATAGGAAGCGAAAGTATAAAATCGCACTTACTTTTTACAAGTTTGCTAATTCCTTTTCCTTCTGAACCAATAACCAGTGCCACAGGTCCAGTCAAGCATTCGCTTGACCATTTTTTGCCGTTCATATCTGCACCATAAATCCAAAGACCTTTTTCTTTTAAATCGTCTATTACCGATGAAATATTCCCAACTTTCGCAACCAAAACATATTCCAAAGCACCTGCAGAAGATTTATCCACACCAAAAGTTATTCCAACACTTCTCCTCTTTGGAATGATAATCCCATGAGCACCAACGCATTCCGCCGTTCTAATTATCGCCCCAAGATTGTGCGGATCTTCTATTCCATCAGCTATTATAACAAAAGGTGGTTCCTTTTTTGATTTTGCATAATTTAAAATATCATCCAGACTACACGATTCTTTTGCGCCTGCCACAGCAATTATTCCCTGATGATTTTCACCTTTTGCCAACGAATCCATAGCTTTTTTATTTACATATTTTAAAGATATCTTTTTATCCAAGGCTTTACCGATTATTTCTTTTATAATTCCAGATTTTTCACCAGACAATACATAAAGCGAATCTATCACCCTACCTGATTTAATCGCTTCACGAACGACATTTCTTCCTATTATGTAATTTTTTTCTTTACTAATTTCACTCATTTTAATGACACCTATATTTTTACATTTTTTAAATAATTTTTTATTCCATTAACCGTTTCTTTACTAAGAATATGTTCTATTTTGCAAGCATCTATTTCTGCAGTTTTTTCGCTTATTTCCAAAACTTTATTTAAAAATTTACTTATAACTTTATGTTTATCGTAAACCGCCATAGCTGCTTTTTTGCCTTCACTTGTAAGTAAAATTTTACCGTATTTTTCTTGGCTTACCAGTTTTTCATTTTTTAAAATTTTTATAGCTTTTATAGCACTTGGCTTAGAAACTGTAAGAGCCTTGGCAATATCTGTGATTCCAACCTTTAAACTTTTCTCACTGAGAATATATATTATTTCCAAATAATCTTCCAATGATGATGTAAGACAAAACATAAAACAACTCCTTATTTTTTATTTTTAATGCAGTATTTTTTACCGGGGCAACCATTACAGGCTGAGCACCCACCTTTGTTAGATTTTCTTTTTTTAAATATTCTGATTATTATTAAACAAACCAATGCTAAAACCAGCACTAATATAATAAAATCCGTTAAATTCATTTTCATCATCCTTTTTATAAATTTATACATTTAAATATAAGGCTTAAAATTTGAAATGTAAGAGCTGAAAATAAATACGCCACAAAAAGCTGATATAAAACAGAAATAAAAGTAAGTTTAAAACTACGAAATTCTTTATGAAGAGCGGAAAGAGCCGCTACACAAGGAGTATAAAGAAGTGAAAAAACCATAAACGAAATAGCGCTACATACTGAAAAAGAGCTTTTTAAAAACTCACTGAGTTCCGCCGAATTATCTGCTCCATGAAGTACAGACAAAGTACTGACTATCGACTCTTTTGCCATGATCCCGGTAATAAGCGAAACACTTGCCTGCCAATTTCCAAATCCACAAATACTAAATACAGGTGCAATAAATCCACCCAAATTAGCAAGCATACTCTGAGAATTATCAGACACAAATTCAAAATTAAAATTAAATGATTGCAAAATCCAAACTACTATTGTAGCAAGTAGAATAATAGTTCCAGCTCGTTCAATAAAATCTTCAATTTTATCCCAAACGCTAAGCCAAACGTTTTTTAAAGACGGAAATTTATAATCCGGCATTTCCATTATAAACGGCGAATCCTCACCTTTAAAAAGATTTTCTTTAAATATCCATGCCGTAAAAATCGCTACCAAAATACCAATTGTATAAAGCGAAAATATTACAACAGCTTGATGTTTTGGGAAAAACTCCGATTCAAAAAGCAAATATACAGGCATTTTGGCACTACACGACATAAATGGTATAAGAAAAACCGCTAAATTTTTGTCTTTCTTATTTTCCAAAATTTTAGTACTCATAATAGCCGGAACACTGCAGCCAAAACCCATTATAAGCGGCACAAATGCTTTACCCGAAAGGCCAATACGCCTAAGCGGCTTATCCATTATAAATGCGGCTCTTGACATATATCCACAATCCTCCAAAAGAGAAAGCAATACAAAAAGCAATATTACCTGTGGTAAAAACGAAACAACCGAGCCCACACCACCTATAATGGCGTCTAAAACCAAACTTCTGCACCAACCCGAAGCCCCAAAATACTCTAGTATTCTATTCATAGTGCTATAAGTATTTCCATTTATAAAATTTTCGCAAAATGTTTTTAAACACGAACCAATCGGACCAAAAGTTATATAAAAAATCGAAAAAATAAATATAATAAAACTCGGAAAAGCTGTGTATTTACCTGTTAAAATTTTATCGACTTTACCAGTAAATGTACTTACATTTTTATTTTTAACATTTTTTATTACTTTATCACAAAGTGAGCATATATATTTATATCTTTCATCAGGAATTATCATATCACTTTCTTTGCCCATTTTTTCTGAAAGCTTTTCCCGCACAGAATCTATTTTTTTCAAGTTTTCAAGTGAAATTTTTAAGCTTTCAGTTACGTACATATCATCTTCAAACACTTTAATGATTTTAAACCTATTATTTCTTATATAATTTTTGTCATTATTTACTATGCGATCAATTTCTTTAAGCGAACTTTCAATTTCATCTGAATAAATATTCACAATTGACCGGGATTTTGCGCCATTTTTAAAAACACTAGAAATTCTAAAAATTAAATTATCTATACCTTTATTTTTGCTAGCAGAAATTGGAACAATCGGTATTCCCAAACTTTTTTCCAGTTTTTTATAATCTATAACTTTGCCTTTACTAAACAAAAGGTCTTCCATATTTAAAACAGCTATTACAGGTAGATCCAGCTCTAAAAGCTGAGTGGTTAAATAAAGCCCTCTTTCCAGATTTGTAGCATCTAAAATATTTATTATTAAATTAGGATTTTCTTCTAAAATATACTGCCTTGTAATAATTTCCTCAGGAGAATACGGAGAAAGAGAATATATCCCCGGTAGATCAACTAAAGTCACATCTTCACTAATGTTTTTTATTTTGCCCTCTTTTCGTTCAACTGTTACTCCAGGCCAATTTCCAACGTACTGGTAGCTACCGGTTAAATTATTAAAAAGTGTTGTTTTACCACTGTTTGGATTACCAATAAGAGCCACCGTCATTCCACTATTACTGCTCGGCGGACTACTTAAAAGCGGAACTACGCTTTTTTCTTTTATTTCTGAATTATTTTTTGTGTTTTGCAAAAATTGCTCGTATTCTTTATTGCTTTCAAATATATTTATTTCTTCAGCCTCTGATTTCCTTATGCTCAGATTATAACCATGAATATTTATTTCTATTGGATCACCAAGCGGCGCATACCGCACAACTTCCACACAAGTGCCAGCCGTAAGTCCCATATCTACTATTCTACGCCGTAAATGGCCTTCGCTACCAATGCTTTTTATAACTCCGCTACATCCCGGCTTAATTTCACTTAAATTCATTCTTTTCAATCACCTGCTTTTTATTTATACGACAAATGTTTTGGACACTAAAATATATATATCTTTTCTATCTTTATTATACTGCTTGTTTTTAAAAAAGTAAACCCGGGCTAACTTTTTTCTTTATAAAAATTTTTATCTTTTAAATTTACTAATTTATATAAAATTAACAACCAACTTATATTTTTTCATATTTTGCATACTAGCTTTCATAAATATTTACTATTAGGTTTAAAAAACAAACGAATTTTTAAAAGGCGGGATTTTATGAGTTTATACATTTTAGCATTCACAGCAGTAATAATAATACTTTTTATAATTTACAAAATATCAAAAAGCCCACACCCTTTTTGGCAGGCAGTGGGCTCATCAACAAGCGGAATATTTGGACTTGCTTTTGTTTTAGCGTCCTACAATTACACAGGAATAACTATTCCGATAAATCTATTTACTTTAAGTATTTCATCTTTACTTGGAATTCCGGGAGTAGGGCTTTTGTTGCTTTTAAATAATATGATTTTTTAATCCTCTAAATAATTAACTATTTTCCCGGCTTTCTTTGCATATTCAATTTCTGATTTTGTACTTTCGCCGATATATCCACCAACGTTAATCACAAATATTTCATCAGCCATATCAATTTTTCTTTTATGCATATCGTCAAGCATTTCTTTTGTTTTTGTTAAGGTGCCTTCATCCATCTTTTCCCAAACTTCACCATCTCCTGCATGCCCAAAAAGCCCAACCGAAATAACAATATATCCTTTTAATGTAAGATCTTTTTGAATCTGCATAAACTGCTCTTTAAATCTTGTGGAACCGCAGAGTGTTACTACTTTGTATTTACCAATCATGTTATTTATTCCTTATTAATTATTATTTGCAAATAAATTTGAAACTAAAATTCAAAAAATTATATAGCATGTCCACCGGACACCTTTATTACTTGCCCCGTAATCATTTTTGCTTGATTACTTGCCAAAAATAAAATAGTTTCAGCAATATCTTCCGGCTGAATTAATTTTCCCATTGGTATTAACGGAATAACCGATTTTTCCAAATCGGTATCAATCCACCCTGTTTGAGTTGGCCCGGGAGAAACAGAGTTTACAGTAATTCCATACTTCCCCACTTCAAGAGCAATGCTACGAGTAAGTGCTTCCATTGCCGCTTTGCTTGCCCCATAAGTAATTTGACCCGCAAAAATTTGCGCTGAATCTGTGGAAAGATTGATAATCCTTCCGTAATCATTATGATGCTTAATAAATTCCCTTATCATCAAAACGCTTCCTCGTACATTCACCGCAAATGTATCGTCAATCACATTTTGAGTAATTTTTTCTATTGTGTCAAAACCGTCCATATCACCTGCTGCCGCATTATTAACCAAAATATCAATTCTTCCGTATTGCTCTAAAACTTTCGAATATATTTTCTTTACATCGTTTTCATTAGAAATATCACTTTCTAAAATAATATAATCTGCATTCATTTCTTTAAGTTTATTTTCTACAATATCTGCATTTCCGGCATTTGCTTTGTAGTATCTGTCCGGCCCATTTTTATCAGTATTATTCTCATCAAACTGTCTGCGTATTTTTTTGTACACCAAAACAACCTTT
>JAFRKM010000036.1 GCA_017431755.1 Clostridia bacterium | reverse complement strand
TTGCAGTGAGTTTTTATTTTTACTTTTATTATTTTATTCAATGCTTATTGTCTTTTTGTCTTCAAATTTCTTTTGATCTTTTTTCGGCAGGTCAATCGTTAGCGTACCGTTTTCAAATTTAGCTTTTATGTCGTCTTCCGTTAACTCTTCGCCTACAAAAAAGCTGCGTCTGTATCTGCCACTTGATCTTTCTCTGCGCAAATAATTTTTTGATTCGTCTTTTTCTTCTTTTTTCAAGTCGCTTGACGCTGTAATTACCAAATACCCTTTGTTAAGCTCTGCTTTTATGTCTTCTTTTTTCACTCCGGGAAGGTCTATTATCATTTCCAAGCCGTTTTCTTTTTCCACAATGTCCGTATTCATTACGCTTGTGAAATCTGGACGAACATCCATTTTTTTAAACAGATCATCAAACGGGCTTTTAAATTCATCAAATAAATCTTCTCCATATGGTATTAAACGCATAAAAATCAACCTCCTAAAAATTTTAATATAGATAAACCAATATCTACAATTAGAATTTTATCACTGCTCTTTAGTACTGTCAACCATTAATTGCTAATTTTATTTTTTCTCTTTTTATACTATTATGCCTACATTTGCTAATATTATTTATAAATGGTATCATTTAAATGAAGCTAAATTTTAAACCTGAAAGGAAATTTTTATTATGATATATTACACATCACCCTATAACTTTTTAACATTTATTATTTCAATATTAATTGCACTATTTGCAGAAATAAAAGTAAAACATGCTTTTAGTAAATACTCTAAAATTTCCACCAAAAGCGGAATAACTGGTGCAGAATGCGCAAACATTATACTAAGTGACAAAAATATAGACAATGTATCAGTAAATCAAACTTACGGATATTTTAGCGATTACTTTGACCCAAGATCAAGCGGAGTTTTTCTTTCTGAAGAAGTATATGGGAAAAATTCTATTGCAGCAATCAGCGTAGCTGCCCATGAATGCGGCCACGCAGATCAACACGACAAAGGATATTTTCCAATAAAAATAAGAGAATTTATAATTCCAATATGTTCTTTAAGTTCCAAACTTTCCATGCCACTTGTGATGATAGGAATATTATTCCCAGCTGGATCTAATTTTTTCCTAAATTTAGGAATTTTACTTTTTGCGGTAGCATTACTTTTTCAACTTATAACCTTACCTGTGGAATTTAACGCAAGCAGGCGGGCTTTAAAATCACTATCAAAAAACAATGTACTAACTCCCGACGAACTTAAAGGAGCAAAAAGCGTACTCAGTGCAGCAGCGCTTACGTATGTAGCAGCGACTTTCAACTCGCTACTTTACCTTTTAAGATTAATATTTATATCAAGAAGCAGAGATTGAAACAAGAGCTATTTCTTTTTGAAATAGCTTTTTTATTATAATTTTTTAAAATAAAAAATTCATTAATAAATAATTTGATTTTTAATATCAATTAATGTATAATTAAAATAAACAATTAATTTTATTTTTACTGGAGAATATTTATGAATTCAAAAATTTTTAGTATGGGAATAAACGGTTTAGAAGCTTTTGTAGTAACTATTGAATCAGATATTTCAAAAGGAATGCCTTCTTGCGAAATCGTCGGTCTTCCTGATGCCTCAATAAAAGAATCAAAAAATAGAGTCAGAGCTGCCATAAAAAATTCCGGGTTTAAATTTCCGGTTTCACGCATTATTATAAACTTGGCACCAGCAGACATAAGAAAAACAGGATCTTTATACGACCTGCCTATTCTTTTGTCAATTTTAAAAGCAAACGGACAAATAACTGATGTGCCACAAAATTCTGCTTTTATTGGCGAATTGTCACTAAGTGGAGAAGTCTGCCCAGTAAACGGCATATTACCAATGACAATTCATGCAAAACAAAATGGTTTTGAAAATATCTTTGTACCAGAAAAAAATGCTATTGAAGCCGCAGCAATATCTGGAATAAATGTTTACCCAGTTAAAAATGTAAAAGAGATAATAAATCACCTAGAATCAGAAGAAAAAATATTTCCACAACCCCACACAAATATACAACTAAAGCCCTCTGAATTTACGCTAGATTTTTCTCAAGTAAAAGGTCAATACAACGTAAAACGAGCTTTAGAAATTGCTGCAGCAGGAAATCACAATGTTTTATTAATTGGTCCTCCAGGGTCAGGCAAAAGCATGCTCGCGAAAAGAATACCCTCTATTTTGCCGGAAATGACTTTTAACGAAATAATTGAAACAACCAAAATCCACTCAATTGCAGGAATTTTGCAAAACAACTCCCCGCTAATAACTCAACGACCTTTCAGAACACCGCACCACACAACATCCGCAGCCGGACTTTCTGGTGGGGGAAGCATACCTCAACCCGGAGAAATTTCCCTTGCCCATAATGGAGTACTATTTTTAGATGAATTATCTGAGTTTTCTCGTTCCGCAATAGAAACACTGCGTCAACCTATTGAAGAAGGTGTAATAACACTTTCCAGAGCAAAAATCGCGCTTACATATCCATGTTCTTTTATGTTAATCGCTGCAACTAATCCATGCCCTTGCGGATATTTTGGGCACCCAAACAAACAGTGCACTTGTTCATCATCGGCGGTTTCACGTTATCTTTCTAAAATTTCCGGACCACTACTAGACAGAATGGATATACATGTAGAAGTTTCACCAGTAAATTTTGAAAGCCTTTCATCAACCGAAAAATTAGAAACCTCTGAAACAATCCGCAAACGTGTAAACGAAGCAAGAAACATTCAAAAAGAACGTTTAAAATCTATAAATGTAACATCAAACTCAAGAATCCCCGCACATTTTCTGCAAAAAACATGCACCATGACAGACAAAGCAAAAACAATTCTAGAAAAAGCCTTTAATAAACTCGGACTTTCTGCCAGAGGCTACGATAAAATACTAAAAATCTCCAGAACAATTGCAGACCTTGATAAAAAAGAAAAAATAGATTTTGAACATATCTGCGAAGCTATACAGTACCGGAGTTTAGACAGAAAATACTGGCAGAAATAAATTTTATTTATATAAATAAATCGCAACTGCACTTATATCATCATCATGCGTTTCTTTGCGTAAATTTATTGCTTCATTCACAACCATTTTAGCAAGCTCTTGAGCAGAACTATAAATTTTAGATTTTAAAATATCAATTATAAATTTACTGTCTATATCTGTAGCACCATCAGAAACCATCAAAACAATGTCACCATCTCTTAAATTATAAATTTTTTCGGAAAAAGACACCTCATTTAATATACCTATAGGTAACGTTTCAAAACTGATTTTTTGAACCTTATTATCTCTAAGCAAAAATGTTGTTGGAGCACCTGCTTTTATAAATTTCGCTTCGCCTGTTAATAAATTAAGCGATAAAGCATCAAGCGTAGTAAGTGATTCATCACTTGGCCTTAGCAAAAGAGCGGAATTTACAAATTTAATCGCGCTTGTAATACTTATACCTGATTTAACAAAATTTTTCATAAGTTCCGCAGTCATAGCACCTTCCGCTGCCGCTTTAACACCAGTACCCATACCATCGCTTATAAATACATTAAAAATTCCCGAACCATCTTCAAAATATTTACAACTGTCACCGCACATCCTACCGTTATTAAACGTATGCTGACTCACTCCAACGCTTACGGAATAAATCTTTTGCTCGGATATTTTAACTTTAAAAATATCCGCACATTCATTAACTACCGGCGTATTCATTTTTCTGCCACTTATTTTAGAAACTATTTTATAAATTTTATAAAGCACATCTTCACTTGGATTATAATTAAATTCCATTTCCACAAACATTTTTCCGTTTTTATCTATATATGAGTTTATAGACAAACAGTTCACATTTAAATTTTTAAATTCGTTTTTTATTTTTACGGAAAATTTTTCATTAATACTAATAACATCTGCGAACTCCCCCGTTAAATCACCAAGTAAAGATCCCACTGCAGCAAACTGCTCAGAAATAATATTTTTAAACTCCATTATTTTTATTTTTGAATTTTTTTCAGCTTTAATATTATTATAAAATTTAGAAATTTCTTTTGTAAGGCTATCTGTTTTGTAGCACCTTTGTAAAAAATCGGTTGACAAATTAAAATTCATAAATTCTTTATTTTTAGAAACATTTTCATAAATATTAATAATGTTTTTCTCTGTGCTGTTAAAATTTTCTGACCAACACTTTTTATTTTTGCCGCAACTCACGCAATAATTAGCCGCTACTTGCAAGCACATAAGTTTTGGATTTGATTCCTCTTTTTTAAGGAATCTACTCGAAGCGTTTTGTATAATTTTTGGAACAAAACATAAAAACTGCGATAAATCCTTAATCTTTTGAATTATAAACTCTTTAGTTTCTTCAGCTCCATTACATTCACCACTATTAACTTTGGGCAAAAATAATTTACATCTATAAAAAAAACTTTTGGGAATAATTAAAAATAGCAAACTGCCCAAAATCATTTCGTATGTACATATAACTACACTCTCCGTATTTACAAGCGGGAAAAACGTTAGCCCTGCAGAAAGCAAAAACGATAAACAAACACCAATTCTATCAAACGATATAAACAATCCAGAAATCATTCCACCAAAAGAATAAAAATTAGAAGTATATGGAAATTTCAAAAAAGACAAACTAAATATTGCTCCCATAGCTGCACCAACTAACGCACCACCGAAAGTTCCTACTACATAAGAAGCACCCAACGTAGCAGTAATTCCACAAACTCTTCCTAACGAAACACCGCATATATTAATTTGCGAAATCGAAAATAAAATTATGCTCAAACTAACCACTAAGCAAGCAAAGTCTTTTTGTGTTAAAGAGTAAATTTTTTTATTTGCAATAATTTTAAAAGTATTATCAAAAAAGTACGCCGTGCCTGCAGCAACTATTGCTTCAAGTATACTTATAAATATATCTAACCCATCAACACCGTAAGCAAAATTCATTGCAAAACCTGTAACTAATGCAGAAAAAAATACAACCAACGGTGTATATAAAAAGTGTTTTTTAATTTTATATAGATCGCTAAGAGTCCATTTTGCAGCTGCTATTGCAATTATTGTAGATATGTACCGAACTGCCGGGCCTATTTTTAAAGGAAATAAATACCCCATTGCTGCACCTATTAATGTAGGCGTAAAAAATCCGCCCGGCGCAGATGCCGAAAAAGATAATCCAAACGGGTAATATCTGCCTAAAACAGCTCCTCTTGACACTAAAATACCCGAAATCAAACACATCAGTTTTACAAAAATCATTTTCAGAGAATAATTTTTTGCCATACTTAAAAATTTTTCTTTTGAATTAATTGTTATACTTTTCAACTTCCAACGCCACCTAATCTAAAATTGTTACTAGAAACAATTATAAAAACAGCTAAAGTAATTTAATTGTCATACTGCGCTGGAAATAAAAAGGTTATTTTATAAAAATTTATTTTATAAAAATTTATTATGCCGACTTTTAAAAAAATATTTAGAATTATAAAGAATTTTTGATATAACTTTGTGAAAAATCACAATTTATAAAAATAATACTTCATAGTTTTTTCTATTCTAGATTTTCCTTTTTTTATATGACGAGAAACAGAAGAAACACATATTCCAAGCTCATTAGCTATTTCACGCATTTTCATCATCTTGCCATAATAAAGCCAAATGCAAATTTGCTGTCTGGGAGTAAGCTCGCCTTTTACTATATTTTTTAGTGAATATATCATCTTTTTATATTTTGTATCTTCCCCGTCAAAAGCTTCCGTTTTATATTTATAAACACTTGCTAAAGACTCTGTAAAATTATCTAAATAAAAAATTTTGTTTGCCATTTTTATACCTCACTTTTTCTTTTTAAATATTGCGCTGTATGTAACAAATCCAAGTACATTGGATATAAAACAGAAATTCTATAATTAATTTTTTCTTTTTCAAATGTTGTCGCCTTCACATATTGTGTTTTTAATATTTTTATATGAACCCTTAGTGTTTCCGCCTGTTTACAATATTCTTCATACATAGAATTATAAAACATACTAAACCCCCTTTTACACAATTCGTGTAGTAAAACTTAAAAAATAAAAACCCACTTAAATCGCTAGGTTCACAGACTTTTTTAAAACTTACAGGCTCTTACATAACCATAGTATCATATGTATATTAAAACGTCAACTAAAATTTATTTTTTAATTTAATACCACAAAAATAAACACTATACACAATAACTAAATCTACACATTTATTGAACACTATGTGTGTAAGTGATATAATGTTTTTGTAGTCTTGTTTTTATCGACAAAATTTTGCTAATTTTTCATCTTAAAAGTATTAACCTTAATAAATAAAGCATATCCTTGCAAATATTTATTTTACTATAAAGGGGGTTATACCCATTAAAAACAAACTCTCAACAAAACTAAGAAAATTAAGAATCAAATCCGGATTAACCCAAGCTCAGCTGGCAGATAAACTTAATGTATCGGCCTCTGCCATCGGTATGTATGAACAAGGTCGCAGAGAACCAGACAGCGAAACACTTTCAAAAATTTGCCGCACTTTGGATGCTAGCGGTGATTATATTCTAGACCTAGAAAGTCCGGATTCCACCGCCACAACAAATGCAGAAGTCTATAGCGTAATATCTAACTTTATTAATAATCTGGAAAATCAAGAAGGATTAATGTTTAACGGCACACCAATAAATAAAAACGAAAAAGAAAAAATAGCCTCTGCACTAAAAATTGCCACTGCCGTTACATTATCTGATATAAACTGCGATTTATAAACCGCTAATAAAAATAACATTTTTCGCTTCCGTACATATTATGATAAAAAGAAAAATTTTAAAACCTCTAAGTTTCAGTCAAATGAATTATAAAAAAACGGCGGTGAACTTTATGTGCGGATATAAACAACAAGGAATTTTAGCACTTGCTTTTGGACTGGGGCTTACACTTTCATTTTTATTTCCTGAATCTTTAATTATAATTATTATCTCAATAATTATTGTAGTACTAGCAATAGCTCTTATAAAATGTTGATTTTATGGTATTGGAGGGGTTTGGATATGAAAGTTGTATTAATAAAAAGTCCCAGAATTTTAAGTTTTTTTCTTAGAAAAATTTTTAAAGTAAAAAAAGAACAAATTTAAACATAAAAAATTAAACAGTAAGCTATTATAAGCTTACTGTTTTTATTTATCTAATTATAAAAACATAAATTATTTCCAAAGGTCTGTGTCGTTTATACCGCAAGAAGGCGCATTAAACACCGGATCTTTACCTTCTTTTCTTTGTTTAATATAATCCTTAAGACAAACATTATATCTATTTGAAAGAGCAATTATTACAATTATATTTACTGATGCAATACCAGCCATAGCGATGTTTGCTATACTCCAAACCATAACCGGTCTAGCAATACAACCAAAGAATATTGGAAAAATACTTATAATCCTAACCCATTTAATAAAATTACTATTTTTATTTAAAAACAATATATTAGATTCACAAAGGCCTGAATTACCAACAATCGCAGAAAAAGCAAAAGCTAAAACAGAAAGTGTTATAAAGTATATACCCCATTCACCAACCTGGCTTTTAATGGCTTGTTGCATAATACCTATACCATTATTTTTATCTACAATATCAAAATTAGAAAGTAAAACTATAAAAGCAGAGGTTGAACAAATCATAATTGTATCAATAAATACCGCAAGAACTTGTGCAACTCCTTGCTTTACGGGGTGAGAAGTTTCGGCAGATGCAGCCGCATTTGGAGCACTACCCATACCAGCCTCATTAGAAAGAAGACCGCGTTTTATACCTATTATTAATGTACTACCAGCCAAACCCCCAAATATAGCTTGCATATCAAATGCATTTTTGATCATTTCAGAAAACACTGCCGGAACTTTATCAATATTAGCTATTAAAATATAAAAACCCATCGCAATATAAACCGTTGCCATTATTGGAACAACATACGATGTAACAAAACCTATGCGTTTCATACCACCTAAAATTACGCTTGCAATTAACGACGCGAAAACAATTCCCACAACGTATGGCCAAAATGTATTAAAATAGTTTGGTATGTAATAATCAAGTGACGAAGACATATTATTTGCATGCAATGCATTAAAGCCAAACAAAAAACAAAACAAAAACAAACCTGCAAAAATCATACCAAGTTTTTTGTTTTTCAGGGCTCTCTCTATGTAATATGCAGGACCACCAATGTAAGAAGAACCATCCTTTGTTTTTCTTTTGTACATTTGTGCTAGTGTGGCTTCTGCCATAGAGGACGCCGAACCAATTATAGCCATTATCCACATCCAAAAAATAGATCCTGAACCACCAATTGCAATTGCCGTTGCAACACCTGCAATATTTGCTGTACCAACTTTCGACGCTGTACAAATCATCAAGGCTTGAAAAGACGATACTTTTGTCCCAGAGGATTTATCAACTAAGTATCTTATAGCATCAGGAAACAATTTGATATGAGAAAATTTCATTCGGATTGTAAAATATAAACCACATACTATAAGCAAAGCAACAAGTATGTACAGATAAACAAAGTCATCTACCATACCTAAAATTTTTAAAAAATCCAAACTAAAAACCTCCAAAAATAAAATTAAATATAAAACACAACATTTTAAAGTTTACCACATAATGACAAAAACTAAAAGTAAATTTTTAATTTATTTTCATACACAATATTGACAATATGTACTAAGCGGTGTATAATTAAATGTGTTTCGAGGTGTAGCTCAGCTGGTAGAGTGCTTGGTTTGGGACCAAGATGCCGCAGGTTCGAGTCCTGTCACCTCGTCCATTTTATTATTAAAATA
>JAFRKM010000035.1 GCA_017431755.1 Clostridia bacterium | reverse complement strand
TTCTTAATATACCCAGTATATGTGTATCCGCCGCCGAAACTAAATTTATTTCGGCGGATGTGTCTGTGGTGTGTGAAGAAAACGGAACAGCCCATATAAATGAAACTTGGGTAGTAAACGTAGATAGCGGAACAGAAATGTATTTAGGCCGTGACAATCTTAAAAATCAACTTATTTCAAATTTAAAAGTTTCATCAGACGGAAAAGAATATCAAACAATTGAAAACTGGAATACAAAAGCCAGTTTAAAAGAAAAAGCATATAAATGCGGAATAATAAAAGACGGCGATCATTATGAACTTTGTTGGGGCATTGGATCCTACGGGACACGCACTTTTAATGTTTCATACGATATGACAAATTTAGTAAAAGAATGTTCAGATGGCTCTTTTATTGACCAAGTTTTTATAAATAATTTACCTTCAACCTTGAAAAATGCAACAATTACTATTGAAAGAAAAAATTTTGAGTTTACAACCGATAATACAAAAATATGGGCAGGCGGCGGAGCAGTTGGTAATATATTCATAGTAAACGGAAAAATCGAGGCCAAACTGACAAGCCCTATGAATAAAAACTCGAATTTTGCAATTTTATCTCAGTTTGATAAAGGAGCTTTCTCCCCCAACGTTTTTGTAGATACAACATTTCAAGAACTACAAGACACAGAACTCGAAGGAACAAATTATAAAAATAAAAATAAAGATTCAGAATCATCTTCAGAAATATCATTTTTCTTTATAATTCCGATAATTTTTGGAGTTTTAGGTGCTTTATTTACATTTATAAAAAACAAAGAAAAAAACAGCAGGACATCCGTATCACATGACATATTCAGGCAAGAATACAAAAATCCAAATTATTCAAGGGACTTACCGTTTAATAACAATTTATTTGCAACATATACAAGACTTAAAAATCTTAGAAAACTAAAAAATGAATGCTGCATAATAGGCGTTTACCTTCTAAAGTGGATTCAAAATCATAATGTTACACTTACAAAAGCAGAAACAAGAAAATTTTTTAAAACAGAAATGGAAGACGCCATAGCTTTACAAACCTTAAATAACAATGCCGACCCAATTGAAAAAGAACTTTTTGACTCAATGCTTGAAGCAAGTGATAAAAATCAAATTTTAAGGAAAAACGATTTTTCAAGATGGTGCAAAAAAAACTATTCTTCCCTTTCGAGCTGGCTTGAAAGGTATAATAAAAAAGGCTTCAGTGATCTTAAAAAAATAGGCGCTGTAATAGAGAAAGACAAGAAATCTATAGGGTTTATTAGTTATACAAAAAACGAGCTAAGCGACCTTGGAATAAAATTAACTTCAGAAATGTTTGGATTTAAAAAATATCTAGAAGATTTTACCATTATAAATGAAAGAGAAGCAAAAGAGGTTGAACTTTGGAAAGAATATTTAGTATATGCACAGCTTTTTGGAATTGCAGACAAAGTTTCGAAACAATTTAAAAACCTTTATCCTAATTACTTTGAAGAAAAGCTTAATTTAGATAGAAATGTAGATATTCTTTTCATAAACAGTCTAGCAAACAGCTATGCGATTTCAGCACACAATGCATTTATAAGTGCAGCAGCAGCATCCGGGCATGGCGGATCCTTTGGCGGCGGCGGATTTGGCGGAGCAGCAGGCGGCGGCTCAAGCGGAACGAGATAATTAAAAATAAATGAGGAATTTTATGAACACTAAAATTTTTAATAGTTTTAAATTCTTTTTAGCATACTTTTTATTATTTTTTCTTTCCTGTACATCTTCTTTCGCAATAAAAGAAGATTTTAAATGTGATGTTAACTGTTGTTTTTCAATTGGACAGACTTGCAGAACCGCTTACCACATTCAACGACTTGGTAAACGTTTTCAAGCTTCCCCACTTGACTGGATGCGTGATTATTCTTTGGATACATGTATTCATTTTTTAAAAACTAAATTTTCCGATTTTTTTGAAGAAATAAAAGAACTCCCTCTGTGGCCAGGAGAATATAGAGGAAGAACCATAAAAAGACACAAAAAATGGAGTAATCTCTATTCACCATTTTATGCAAGGCCAACCTATTAAAGAAGAACATCAAAAGTTTAGGAAAACGATGTTAAACAGAGCAAATAAATTAGATGAAATATTAAAAAAATCCGAGTCCATCGCCTTAGTTTATAGTCAAGAATGTGCTAACACGCCCTTCCCTGATGATCAAAAGCTAATTGAATTTTTAAAATCATTTAGCGAAATTTATCCTGGTAAGAAGATATATTTGATACTTACCAAAATTGAAAATATTAAGGATGTACAAAATAAAATTGTATTTGAGGAAAATAATCTTAAAATAATTAAGTTTACTTTTTGGGACTATGGAGAAAATTGGACAGGTAATCATTCAGCATGGGATAAAGTAATAGGCTCCATAAACCTCGTTTAAACTTAAATTTAAGATTCAAAAAAATATAACAACAAATGGATACAATACTAAAAAACTATATAAATTTTAAAAGTGTGGTTGTTTTAATTTCAAATTTGTTAAATATTTTCTGAGCAAACAGTAAGTTTACCTCTGTTAAAAACGTGGTATTGAGATCCAATAACACCAAAATCATCACCATCAACTTTTCCTTCTACTTCAGTATCATAAAGAACATCA
>JAFRKM010000034.1 GCA_017431755.1 Clostridia bacterium | reverse complement strand
TTGTGGGCATTTTAGACTTTTTAGGTTTTAATACAACATCTATTATTGCTGCTATTGGCGCTTCTTTTATTGCGATTGGTATTTCTCTTAAAGATAGCCTTACAAACATCGTTAGTGGAATAATTTTAATAATAAATAAACCTGTGCATGTGGGTGATTATGTAGAACTTGACGGTGTTAAAGGAACTGTAATAAAAATAGAAATGATGTTTTCTTTCTTACAGTCTTCAGAAGAAGATAAAATTATAGTAATGCCAAACAGCAAACTTATTTCCAATAATATTTCCAGAAAAAGTGTATATAATTGGGAAAAGATTAAAGATTATGAAGAAGTTTTACCGAATCCCAAAGTAAAAGAATTTAAAAAATATTTGGAAAAAGAAATATTTCTTAGCAAAAATATTTTGCAAATTCCATCTCCTGAGGTGCTTATTGAGAATAAAGAAGATAGAACTGCCATTACTATGAATTTATGGTGTGAAGCACAAAATAAAACACAAGCGCAAAAAGAAATAGAAAAAATAAAAGAAAAATTTTATAAAAAATATAAAATAAAACTGTTTTAAATTTATTATAACATATTTTTAAATGACATTCAACTATTTTTAAAAAGAGGGTTGCCACATGAAAATAGACGCATTTTCAGCGGGTATTGCACCCGGAGGTCTAAGGGATATTCAAGAAATAAAAATTCTTATATGTTATATTTTTGATAAGCTAGATATCCATTTAAGAAAATCCGATATAACTGCAATTCTTCAAAATTACGCTTTGGCAAATTATTTTGAAGTTAGCCAAGCGTTTTCTCAAATGGTTTTAAATAATAATTTGTCAGCTGATCCTAATAATAATAACTATTATTTGATTACCCCCAGCGGAAAAATGATTTCAGAGGAACTTAGCGATAATTTACCTTTAACTGTTAGGGAAAAAGCACTAAAAAGCGCCAAGCAATACTTAAAAAGATTAAAAATCGAAAAAGAAAATACAGTTAATATTAAAAAAACGCCTTTTGGTTATACAGTAAATTGCAAGGTTTCCGGCGGAGAGTTTAATATGATGGAAGTTAAGCTTTATGCTCCGGATATTACTGCAGCTACTGCTATAAAAAATAATTTTTATAAAAATCCAGAAAAAATATATGAAAGCATTGTTTCTATGTTAACGGATGAAATTTAGTATTGTAAATGTAAAAACTTGACATTGATTAAGTTTAATATATATAATACGAATAGGGATATATGTAGCCGTGGTTGGAGGTGCATAACCTTAAATGGATAAAATTGATATAAAATCTATGACTTCTCGAGAAATATCACAAAGTTTTTTGCCACATTTTTCTGAGTCGTTTAGAGCAAAACAAGTTTATGAATGGCTTGTAAAAGGTGTTTCTTCTTTTGAAGAGATGTCTAATATCCCTAAAAAATTAAAGGCATTTTTAAATCAGAATTATTTTATAGCGAATGTAGTAATTAAAAGCAAAAAAATTTCCACAGACGGAACAATAAAATATCTTTTCGAGCTTTATGACGGACAACTTATTGAAGCAGTTCTTATGAAATATAATCATGGATACTCGATGTGTTTGTCAACGCAGGTTGGATGCAAAATGGGATGTGCGTTTTGCGTTACGGGGAAGGGTGGATTTACTCGTAATTTAATGCCGTCAGAGATGATAGCTCAAGTGCAAGTTGCAGAAAAAGACGAAAATATAAAAATTTCAAATATTGTTCTTATGGGAATGGGGGAACCACTGGATAATTACGACAACGTAATAAAATTTTTAAAAATGATTTCCTCAAAAGATCATTTGAATATAGGGATGAGGCATATTTCGCTTTCTACATGCGGAATTGTGGACAAAATATATAAACTTGCCAAAGAAAAAATGCAGCTTACACTTTCAATTTCGCTTCATGCTCCAAATGATAAAATTCGAAATAAAATAATGAAAATTAATCGCCGCTACAATTTAAAAGAATTAATTGACGCTTGTAGGTATTACATTAAATGTACCGGAAGAAGAATTTCGTTTGAATATATAATGATAGAGAATGTTAACGATTCATCAAAATGCGCACTTGAATTGGCAAAACTTTTAAAAAATATGATTTGCCATGTTAATTTAATTCCACTAAATAAATCAGATATAGTGGAAGGCTTTAACCCAAGTAGCAAAGCTCAGATTTATTTATTCCAAAGTATACTGGAAAAGGCCGGAATAACCGCCACAGTAAGAAGAACACTAGGAAAAGATATCGAGGCGGCATGTGGTCAATTAAAAGGAAAGTACAAAGAAGCGGAGGGCAAAGATTAACAATGAAAATTTACAGCAAAACAGATATTGGTAAAACTAGAAGTAGTAATCAAGATGCAGTAAAAACAGGTAAAATTTCTGATAGTCTGGCGTGGTCGGTTGTTTGTGACGGAATGGGCGGTGTTGCCGGTGGCGATGTGGCAAGTGACATTGCTGTTTTAACGATTTCTTCCTATTTAAACGAAGAATTAAGCGCTAATAAAAATTCGAAAGAAATTAAAAATGTAGTATATGAGGCTGTAAATAGTGCAAACAAGGCTATTTATTTAAAATCACAAAACGATATAAGCTTAAAAAACATGGGCACAACGGTTATACTTTGTGTTTTAAATGGTGATGATCTTCATGTGGTTCATGTTGGCGACAGCCGCGCATATTTAATAGACGAAAATAATATAAATCAAATCACAATAGATCATTCAATGGTTCAAGAAATGCTTAGCAGTGGAAAAATTACTGTTGATGAAGCTAAAAATCATCCACAGAAAAATGTAATAACCAGGGCGCTTGGTGTTAGCGAAGAAGTAGAGATAGATTATAATCATTTAAAAATAAAGCAAGGTAATATTGTAATGTTATGTACTGACGGACTTACAAATCATGTGGACGAAAGTAGAATACATGAAATTTGTAAGGAAAACGATCTTTCACAGGTACCGCAAATATTGATTGATGAAGGAAATAAAAACGGCGGAAGCGATAATATAACTGTTTCAGTTATTGAATATTAATTTAGAATATTATAAAATTTATTATGGACAAGGAGAAAAAAGTACCATGGATAAATATACAGGCAAAAGATTAGATGCAAGATATGAAATTCAAGAATTAATTGGCGTTGGAGGCATGGCAGTTGTATACCGTGCTTACGATATAATTGAAGATAAAATAGTTGCTATAAAAATACTTAAAGATGAATTTTTGGGTAATAAAGAATTTATAAGACGTTTTAAAAATGAATCTAAAGCTATTGCAGTTTTGTCACATCCTAATATTGTAAAAGTTTACGATGTGAGCTTTGGTACTAAAATTCAGTATATCGTAATGGAATATATAGAGGGAACAACTTTAAAAGAATATATTTCAAATCAAAAGATAATAAATTGGAAAGATGCAGTTTATTTTGTTCATCAAATACTTTCTGCACTTATTCATGCCCATAGTAAAGGGGTAATTCACCGTGATATAAAACCCCAAAACATTATGCTTTTGCATGATGGAACCATTAAAGTTACAGATTTTGGGATTGCAAGATTTTCACACAACGAAACTCAAACAATGACAGATAGAGCCATAGGCTCCGTGCACTATATTTCACCTGAGCAAGCAAGAGGTGGAATGATTGACGAAAAAGCCGATTTATATTCCGTTGGTGTAATGCTTTATGAAATGATAACGGGCAAACTGCCATTTGAGGCGGATAATGCAGTGTCTGTTGCAATTATGCAGATGCAGTCAAGCCCTAAACCACCGCGTGAAATTAATCCTAATATCCCAAAAGGTTTAGAACAAATCGTTCTTCACTCTATGGAAAAAGAATCTGCTTATAGGTATAGTTCTGCAGAGGAAATGATAAGCGATATAGAAAAATTTGAAGATAACCCCGATATAATTTTTGATTATAATTGTTTTATGGATGATAACCCCACGAAATATATTGATAATGTTGACCGTAGAGGCAGAGCTAATTATGGTGATAAGTATAATTACAAAGAAACAAAAAAGAAAGATGCCAAAAAGCAAAAAAGTAAATCTATTATTATAACTAGTGCTATTGCTGCAGCAGTTGTACTTTTTTCTCTTGTATTTATTTTTGTTACATTTTTTGGATCTTGCGGAAAAAACTCTTCTAAAGATGTTGATGTCCCAAATTTTATAGGAATGCAATTATCAGAAGTTCAAAATAATCCAGAATATAAATTTGTTTGGAAAGTAGAGTCCGTATATGATTCCTCTAAACCTGAAGGTATTATTATAGATCAAGACCCATTACCTGGCTCAAAGAAAATAAAAGAAGATGCTACAATAGTATTAAAAGTAAATAGTTCTGGAGTTTTAATAACTGTACCATCTGTTGCAGGATTGACGGAAGAAGTGGCAAAATCAAAACTTTCTAATGCGGGGTTAAAATATGATATACTTATGATTGAAGATAAAGATGTTAAAGAAGGGTATGTGGTTAATGTTTCTCCGCAAGAAGGTAGCAAAGTCACTGCAGACACTACAGTAAAGCTCTATATAAGCAAAGGGCACTCAGAAGAAAAAGTTACTGTTCCTGATGTGATTAATAAAACATTATCTTCAGCTAGACACGAACTTTCTTCTGCTGGTTTAAAAGTTTCTGATAATGTATCTTATGAAAATAGCGACAAGCCTAAAGATACTGTTATTTCTATGGATCCTCTTCCGGGTGTTTCCGTAAATAAAGATTCCACTGTTAAACTAACGGTAAGTTCCGGTGTTAAAAGAGAAAAATCACTAAGTGTATCTGTTGATTTACCGTCTGAAGTAACACACGAAGTAACTGTTACAACATATGTTGATGGGGTTTTGGAAGAAACAAAAAAAGTTGTACCTTCTTATAATGGAACATATGTCTACCAGATGAAAGGGACTTCGGGCAAAAAGACCGTTAATGTAAATTTAGATGGTTCACAATATAGGGTTTATGAAGTTGATTTTGACGCGTCGTCAAATAATGTAAAGAGGGTGCGTTCATATAGCTATAAAGATACTTCTTCTAGTAGATCAGGTGGCGTAGATGAAGGCGCTGTGTACGGCGGCTGAAAATAAAAATCAATAAAAATTATAGAAATTAGTAAAGAGGTGGGAGCGCTTTGGATAAGTTTGTAATATCTGGAGGGCATAAATTAAAAGGGACGGTATCAATAAGTGGTGCTAAAAATGCAGCAGTGGCAATTTTACCTGCAGCAATTTTATCAGATGGTATATGTAGGATTGAAAACATTCCAGCAATAAGTGATATAACACTTATGTGTAGAATACTACGCGACATGGGTGCAAATATTAAAATGATAAATAAAAACACAATAGAAATTGACCCTACAAAAATGACATTTCGCGAAACACCGAACGATTTAATGCGCGGTATGAGAGCATCATGTTATCTAATGGGTGCTCTTTTGGGCAAATTTTCTAAAGCTAGTGTTTGTTTGCCAGGAGGTTGTGATTTCGGCACAAGACCTATAGATCAACATTTAAAAGGTTTTAAAGCATTAGGCGCTGATTATAATATTCACTCGGGTGTTATTAATGTAAAATGTGAAGATAATAAATTAAAAGGAACACATATTTATCTGGATGTGGTATCTGTTGGTGCAACAGTAAATATAATGCTTGCTGCTGTAAAAAGCGAAGGCCTTACTGTTATAGAAAATGCTGCTAAAGAGCCTCACATAGTTGACCTCGCTAACTTTTTAAACTGCATGGGTGCGGATATTTTTGGTGCAGGCACCGATGTTATAAAAATTCGTGGTGTGCAAGAATTAAAAGGTGTAACATATTCAATAATACCCGATCAAATTGAAGCCGGAACTTACATGGCCGCAGCTGTAGTTACTAGGGGAGACGTTACAATAGAAAATGTTATTCCAAAGCATTTAGAATCTATTACTGCAAAACTAGAAGAGATGGGAGTTAATGTGGAAACATTTGACGAATCCATAAGAGTATTTTGCAATAAGCCATTAAAAAAATGTAACGTTAAAACGATGCCGCACCCAGGATTTCCAACAGATATGCAGCCCCAAATCACCGCTCTCCTTTCTACTGTGGAAGGCACTAGCATAGTTAATGAAGCTGTTTGGGATAACAGATTTAGATATATTGAAGAATTAAGACGTATGGGAGCAAAAATCTCTGTAGATGGTAGACTTGCAGTAGTTGAAGGAATAGAAACTCTAACCGGTGCAAATGTTAGCGCAACTGATCTTAGAGCAGGTGCAGCACTTATAATAGCTGGCTTATCAGCAAAAGGAAAAACAACCATAGATAATATAAATCATATTGAAAGAGGGTACGAAAATATCGTAGAAAAATTAACAAGTTTAGGTGCTGATATAAAACATGTTTCGGATATATTTTCCAACGAAGAAGATGTTTCAGGAATTTAAAATAAAACTCGATAAAGAAAAATCTTTATCGGGAATTTTTCTGCCCAAAGTGTAAGCAAGTAGGAGGAATAAAGTTGATTAAAATTTGTCCGCTTTTTAGCGGCAGTAGTGGTAACTGTACTTACGCTGAATTTGAAAACAAAGACGCAGTAATTATTGATTGCGGAAAAAGCGCAAGGCAAATTGAAAAATCCTTGCACGAAAATAATATAGATATATCAAGTGTAAAGGGTATTTTTATAACTCATGAGCATACAGATCATGTTTCTGGTTTAAAAGTGTTTTCGAAAAGATACGGCATTAAAATTTATGGTTCAAAAGGTACTATAACTAATTTAAAAGATAAAGGAATAATAGAAAATAAATCAAATTGTGAAATTATTGAAAAAAAGGAAACGGATTTGGGTTTTGCATCATTAAAAGCGTTTTCTATATCACATGATTGCAGTGAAGGTTTTGGATTTGTATTTACAAATAAAATTGGTGAAAAGTTTGCAATTTGCACTGATTTAGGATTCATATCAAACGAAGTAAAAAACGCTCTTACAGGTGCAAATATTATAATGCTAGAATCTAACCATGATGTTATGATGTTAGAAAATGGTCCGTACCCATATTATTTAAAAAAGCGCATACTCTCTAGTTCTGGACATCTTTCCAACCAAGATTGTGCGGAATTTTTGCCTCATCTTATTAAAAATGGTGCAAAAAATATAATATTATCTCATCTTAGTGCGCATAATAATGTTCCGGAACTTGCTATAGAAACCTCGGTATGTCATCTTAATAAATTTGGAATATCTTTAAACAAAGATTTTAATTTACATGTTGCACCGAAAATAAATACTCAAAAATTAACTTTTTCTATTTAATTTTTTTAAACAGTGCACCTATAATTACAACAAAATAAAAAGATATAAATCTACATATAATCATAGCAACTGAAATTTCTTCTTTGCTAAATATTAAAGAAAACATCTTTAAAAAGCCATTTTCTGTTGTACCTGAGGAACCGGGCAAAGGAGTAAATGAAGAGACTGTATTGACTACTGATTGTGTGCAGATTGTTTCTATTATGGGGTTAAATTCATGATTGAAAGATTTAAATACAAAAAACGGTATTGAAAGCAAAAACGTTATTTGCAGAAAATTAAATAAGTATAATTTTAAACTTGTTTTTCCTCCAAGCTTGACATTACATTCAAGGATTGATTTAATTTTTCTATTAAAACTAATTATTGTCTTTTCCGGATTTTTTATTAGTTTTATTTTTGCGCATATAAAAATCACTCTTTTTGCTGCTTTTAAAACAAATTTAGATTCAAATTTTAGTATCATTAATAGTAAAACTGTAAAGCACTGAAAAAACACTCCAATTGCAATAAATAAAATAAGTCCAGGAAATGAATTCTTTAACTGATCATAGTAAATTATTGATGTAATAATTGAATATATTGCAAGTGTAGTTTGATAGATTAATAATTTTTTGGTAAGTATAACAACTGCGTTTTCGGTCGTTATACCTTTTTCTTTTAATTTTAATATTTGTGCGGGTTGATAACCAATTCCCATGGGGGTTATTGCAGAAAAATACTGTGAATAAACAATTGTTTTATAAAAGAAACGATTAGATATTTTGCCGCTGTTTAAATTTTGCGCTATTGTGGCAATAACTCTGCTTTCGAAATACCATGAAATAAGCAGCGCAAAAAATCCCCCAATAAGCCAATATAAATTAAGAAATGGGAGCACTTTGCAAAGACATATTAAATTATTATTTATAGTACAAAAATAAACTAGAATAATAAGTGAAAGAACAAATAAAATGCTATTTTTGTATTTTTTTATTTTATCTAAAAATTTTCCCATGTGTATAGTATTTGGTACACATGGGAAGTTTATTCAAAAGTTAAATTTATTTTTTGTTTTTTGCTTTCTTGGTTTTAGCTTTTGGCGGGGGACTGATAATAGGGTAAGGTACTTCTGGTAATTCGTCCTCTTTAGTAGGTTTAAATAATTTCCCAGCAAAATAGTCTATCGATTTTTTAGCAGAACTTATATTTTCTAGAAATTTATTAAAATTTGTTTCTTTGGCATGAAGCATAAAAATATAATAATAGCTAACCAATTTTAGCTTTTGCGCATATAGCCAAATTTGTGTGCTGTAATCTTTATATGCTTTTTTATTCTCTAAAAAATTTCTTATTACGCCTAAAGATTTAATATAATCGCTTATTCTTTTAGTATTCATTGAGTGGAGTATACTGGTTTCTCTGCTAGTGTAGTTATAAAGTGCTTTACCTAAAATTACTATTTTATTTGCGTAGTAAAATAGCTTGGGTGACGCGGCAATATCTTCAAAATACATTTCGTCAAATTTGAAATCGTTTTCAAAAAAAAGCGCTCTTTTTATTAGTTTGTTCCAAACAAAATAATGCATACCGATATCGAGTATTAATTTTTTTAAAGCTTGTGTTTTGGAATATACTCCTGGCAGAGAAGTAAAAGGCATATATATTTTTAAATTTTTTTCAGGATAATAAAAATTAAAATTACAGCAACTTATATCTGCATCATTTTTTACGGCTGCATTATATAAAAGCTCTAAATACTGTGGTTCTAGGCAATCGTCGCTGTCCATAAAGCCTATATATTCCCCTCGGCAAGAGTCAAGCGCTGTATTTCTGGCTGCAGCAGGACCTTTATTTTTCTGCTTTATTAAAAAAAAGTTTTCGTTTTTTTGGCAGAATTTTTCTGCTATTTCTAAACTTTTATCTGTTGATCCATCATCTACAACAATCGCCTCAAAATTTTTAAACGTTTGGTCTTCCACAGATTTTAATGCGCGGATAAGATATTGCTCTACATTATAAACCGGAATAACTAAACTTATTTTTGGGGAATCCATCATTTTAAACCTCCTTTTATAAAGAGCATTTATTTATTTTTAATTTTTTTTGGAAATCTAATAAATGGAGCAAATATTATAATATTCAAGAAATATGTGATAATCCTCCAGATTAATATTGCAGATTTAATAGTATTTGGAGTAAAGAACATGGAAAAGAACACGTAAAAACATCCTTCTGCGGCACCAGAACCACCGGGCAGCGGCATAAACGATGAGACCATTACTACAAAAGATTGTCCGGTTACTATATCAAATGGATCAGCACCATAAAAATTAAATCCCCTGTAAATTGTGTATGGTATTAAAAAAATGAGTGTAAGCTGAGTAGC